>JBEVXV010001112.1:0-8687 GCA_040505915.1 Sedimenticola sp.
CTTATATGGTTGTTTTTGTACAAATCACGCAGGGCTACCCGATCGGCTTGAGAACCCTTAATATACGGTGTACATATATATGTAGGACTCACAACTAGGGTCAGTCCCACAAACGGTCCTATTCCCACAAACGGTCCTGAATTTCCCGCCATTTCCACAAACGGTCCTAAAATCTCCCGCAATCCCACAAACGGTCCTAAACGTTACTGCCAACATGCCCGTACATCAGAATATATCATTATGTGCCTCTTGTGGCTATTTCAACGATTTTCAAAAGATATGGAACAGTCGGAACCGTTTATCGTGGGCGATCCTACAACAACACTCGATGTACATGTGCTCATAACTGCTTTTATTTAAAACGTATCACGGAGCAATCAGATACGCTGAATTTGGTAACGATTCAGTTCGTAGACGGTGCCTGTTATAATGTCCTTAACAGCGTATAAATGACCAACGCCGCTTTTAAAGGATCTGCCCCTGCAAACACCCCTGCGCCAGTGGCCGGTGGTCATGTAGGCCGTCCCTTTGTTCAAGGCGGGGTTTAGCCTGTAAAATAGTTCTTCCCCAAGCTCCGGATAGTATTCGTCGCCTTCATTGGTTTCCGAAAATTGCTCCAACGGATACATGCTTTTGTAGAGGTCCCGTGGAGCCACCATCCGACGCTTGGGGGCGCTACACGTCGTTTCGTCCGAGTTCTGGAACAACAGGGTTCATAACATTTATGCAAATTAACAGTTAATCGAAATCTCTATATACTGGCAGCTTGAAATGCATTGCAACAAGGCAAAGCTTGAAATGCATTGCATAAGGCAAAGCTTCCAAACGTGCTTGAACCAATAATTAATAATTTACAAACTAATGAATTAACGTCATATTGCATACGGGTGAAAACGTAATATAAACACTAGCAACGAGGAAAACACTTTTGCAATCATTGATGCTATGTCACAGCATCTAAGATTTCAAATATTGGCACTTTTCTTATTTATGATATAGTCACAATAAAGACACAAACTCCAGTGAATTAAACCAGCCACTATTTAAGATAATTGCTCACCCGTTGACGTTACATGAAAATAAATCGTATTTATCTTAATTATCTTGATACAATAGTTACAGCATCTTGAACGTTTTACTTGAGAATGCAACACAATGTTTTGTAAGATAAAACTCGCTGGTGGTGGTTCTTAGATGGGTTAATTGTACACCTGGTACCTTATCGTGATAGTTCTTTTTGCAACGTCGTTAAAATGACGTTAACGTAACTCGAAACATAAATGTCTATGCCAATAAACAGCTGATCATGTGGTCGAAATGTTTGGCACGATTCAACAGAAATTGGGTATCCATTGATATTAATAAAGACGATACGAAATTCGATAAAACTGTACAGCAAGACTGTTTCAAAACGTATGTTATGGGGGTACGGTTAAACAATAGTCATCATGAAGCAATTCGACTTCCACGATACGCTTAAATGGGTGCATTGGAACCTAGAACAACCAGGGACATGCACCTGACAATTTCTTTAGATGAAATGCTTACAAGTTTATTAATATTAGCTATTAAATAGCGTTTCAAAATTCGTGAATCACCTCTCGTACGTGCAGTAGATACGCATTTTAAGAAATATCTACATGTGTGATCCTGTAACGTACCGTATCCAAGAAACGACGCCTGTAAATCTCTCGGTAATACGGGCTGACATCGTCCTGAAAACGTGAGAAATTATATTATAAAGTAATAAGTGTGTCATGCAACACGTATGACGGTGCAGACTTGACACAGCGCAGTTTTGCTGTCATGATTGTCTACGACACACATTGTATGTGGACAGTTCATACATAGTTTGCAACTTAACGCTACTAGATAATTCAAGTACTTGTATCACGGGGTCTGCGTATTCTGTTGTATATCTTATATATTACCTGTGCTGTCCGTTTTCTTACAGGTAATGTATAAGAAATATAACAAAATAAAATAAACGTACAAGATATCGTACTACGCATACGTACACATGGAAACAAACCATTAGGGTGAATTCGAAGGGCGAATTCGAAGGGCTGCGGCGCCGGAATAGCAGGCCCTCTAGCTAGAGGCCGTAGTATGTTGCCGTTGTATTGTACATGTACTTACTCGGGACGATGCCGCCATCTGCTCGGGGTTGGGCCTTAGTGGGAATTGGGGTTGATGGGTTGTGATCGGGATTGGTTCTTCTGATGTCGTGTTAACTGGTAATTGTTCTGTCTGTAACAGGTTAACATACATTTAAACACCATTAAAGACGGCGGCACTGTGCTTTTCCTCGCTAGATTTTGTTCTCTTGCGTGCGATATACATTCAACTAGTTATACATGCATATACATTCACGAGTGACGTTTAGAACATGCCATTCGAGTTACGCTCCGTCCACGAAAGTCTGCGGAATGACGATATTGAATCTGTATATAGATTCTAGTCTTACCAGACAATTGCAATGATGTAATAATTGCATATTACAGAAATTAAGAATAGTAAACTAATAATGTTATGTTACCTCATCGCCGCGAACTGTCAAAGGCACAGCCGGGGAGAGCGTCGGCATGGACATTGGGGTGGCCGCGTCAATCTCCTCCAATGATTCTGATAAAGCAACGATATACGGAACTCATATGAGATTTAGAACATGGAACTTTACATGAAACAACGCAGAATACATGTAAGTGAATGTCACTCCCCATGGGATATCCGGAGCTGTTGGTTACGGACAAAATGCTAACATATACATCTTATATTACTGACAGTGCCAAGCGCGATCCAGGCACAACTCAAAACGTGCATGCATAGCACACACATACGTTTAGTATGTCTTAAGACGGTGTGTGCATTTTTTTGAGAGCACATATTGATGTAGGCCTTGTCTGTATTATGAGGTAATTGTGAGTGCAATATTTTCCCTTTTGGACCTTTCCTCAGAATTACGTCTACCTATATTATGAACACAATTCGCTTACCTTCGAAAGGCAAGTTGGTATCGTCGGGAATCACGCCGCGATCGCCGTGTTGTGGCGTCGTACATGCAACGACATGCACTGTAAACAATAAGTGCGCATTACGTAATGTTCATATAACTATTCAACTAGTAGTACCTTTGTATTCCAAATACGGTCCCCTATTACGGGGATCAGTAAATACACATATGTATGACAAACTTGAAAATACAGTACATGTATAGCAAGGCGACATCCTACTTGTTCATATTTCGTTATGAGCAAAGTAAGTTAAATGTAATATTTTTTGGTGTGCGTATAAATTCTGCAGAATCAGTGGGAAAGACGTCTACCTATATTATGAACACAATACGCTTACCTTCCACAGTCAAGTCGGTATCGTCGGGAATCAAGCCGCGATCGCCGTGTTGTGGCGTCGTACATTCAACGACATGCACTGTAAACAATAAGTGCGCATTACGTGATGTCCATATAACTATTCAACTAGTAGTACATTTGTATTCCAAATACGGTCCCCTATTACGGGGATCAGTAAATACACATATGTATGACAAATTTGAAAAATACAGTATAGCAAGGTGACAACTAACTTGTTCATATTTCGTTGAGCAAAGTAAGTTTACTGTTATATATTTTGGTATACGTATACATTCTGCAGAATAAGCAGATACGTGGGAAAGACACTATTGCATTCCTGGTTGGATAACTTATGCGTATGCATGTACATCGTACATGTACCTTCCAAAGTCACGTCGGCTTCCTCCGGAACGACGTCAGCCTCTGCATCGTCAGCGTCGTTTTGCTGCAGATCTCCGGCTTCCGACACCGTGTCAGATTCATCTCTGTCCTCTACATCCATGGGCGCCATCTCCAAAAACTCCTTCTCTTCTGGCGTAAGTGACGCATATGGAACCTGTGATTAGTGTATTTAACACATGATGGTAAACCATGTATACTTGTGAACAAGTACAACTTATTACAATGGGCAAGTTGATTACATTTGAAGCTTAATCACTGAATATCACACTGGATCAACCTTTTAAGGTTTGTTCCCCGTATGAATAAAACACTATATACTTTGTTTTTAGAAAATGACATGCAAACAGAATTATTGTATGTTTCAATGTGTACGTGTGCGAACGCGTTTTCTTGTACGTTCTTCAGTTATAATGCAAAGCATCTACACATACAGGGCAAAAGTTTAATGGTGTTTTAATCCGTGCGGTGCCGCGAAAAGTCAGCGCAGGGAGGTCAATAACAACAAGAATCGCCAATCGGCGAATTCGGCAAAGTAAATCAAGTCCGAGCAATGTAAGTACTGGATTATGTTACCGTATTTACTTTACCTGATCATCAAGGGGTGCAGAGAAATTTGGCCGCTTGAAGAACTGCTGATAGGGCGTGGCTGGACGAGTACCCTTGTTAACTCGATTATTATATAGATAGTAAAACTCTGCCAATTTGTCAACCCAATTCCTGTCGTCGGCCAGCTTCACCCGAAAATATTCCGTCATGGTCCGGTTGAACCTAAGATATAACAAACAACGTTATTATTATATGACTGAAAGGATATGTATTGGAATATCTCCCCGAGGGAATATTATCTCCCGATAGGCTACGTCATTCATGTATTGGTGATGCCATTTAATGCAACGTAGAGGAGCCACACTAACAAAACATGCTCAAAAACAATATTAGTTTTCCGTGGTGCGATCAAGCTTAGCGGAAAAGGTTTGTCTTCAATACATTTTTATATTGCATGTGTACATGCCATGCGAAGTGTTGTGGGCTGTATCTGCGTATACTAGCGCATTATAATGTCTATTTCCCCGAGTCCCGGGAATATTTTGCAGTCTAAATCACAACGGACGTCCACGGGCAAACATATTGCACACGCAATACTTTTGTAGGACTTACCGTTCAACTCTTCCTTGGCTTTGGGGATGGTATGGTCGGCCGTGCATTTGAATAGTCTCAAACTCTGAAATTGAACATGAGCCAAGAATAATAACCAAATAGCACACGCGCTCATTTATATTAAAACTCATGTGCAATTTGAATGAGTAAATACCTTTCTGAGTAGTGTTAAAAATAAGACTATATCGTGGATGTTCTTTGGTTACAAAACGCTTTATCAAAATATTTGTTACCGTGAACACGTATTTATAACGATATTAATGGATATGACATTATAAAAAACATCTATCGTTCCTCTTACCAATAATTCTTATTCATTACATGCATTTAAAAATGAATGCTGCCTGATGCTTCAGATAACACTACCTTCTCTTCTGCATTTACTAAGAAGATACTAGTAAGTTGTTCATGTGTACATGTCTGAATGGAGAAAGATTTATAACAAATAGCGCTATTGTCGTTACTACCATGTGCTATGTACCACAATATGTACCTTTTACCACATTAGCCAAATCGCTGTTTCTGAATTCTTTTCCGTTGTCCGACTGTAGGATTCTCGGAGCGCCGAACATGTATATATAGCTGATGACTACGCTCGCAACCTCTTTTGCCGTCTTGGTTTTGATTTGTTTACCGAAGCTACATGCAAAATACAAAGGCACATAATTATAATTGCTGCAAATATTTAAATTTGACGATATCGTTCAATGAAATAAAACCAATATAATTACTACGGGCCTACGTACAACGAAGCATATCGCCATGTAATGTCTGAGAGCCAATTACGGGCGTTAAATCCAATACAGAATAGAATAGAACAACGAAGCATGATTTTGCATATTCTATTTGTAATTTGGGAGTTATAGCAACAAATTTGTTAAAATTGTTATTGCAACGCGATACAGTTGAGAGAAACCATTTGCGGATGTAGACTAAAGCGGATGCAGTATTATTCTGACATTTGCTTAAAACATTTAGCATATGACCGATGCATTCAGAGAACTTGCTGTAACTGTATATTATGCTACACTGACACACGCATCGAGGAGGGACACACGAAGCGTGAAGGATGGACGAAAGAACATGACTAAGAGGGGATTGGCGTGAAGGAGGGACGAAAGAAGATGACTTGTGCCCACTTGCATCCTTTAGATCAGCCTGAGCCGAGGCTAATCACCTGGCACGTGCCTATTGAAATCCTTTTGTGATTCTTAACCAAATAGCACACGCGCAAATAGCAAGACTCCCACTTTCATGGCTCCAGTTAACATATCTGTAATGTGCTGGCACTACCCAGATCCAGGCATGGAAGGTCTCAGAGCCAATAATCCACCATGCATCGTGTCTCCCGAACTGGCATCACTATACTGCTAGTACATAATATGCCTACAATGGTTACTGTATTGTCTTCAGATTATGCAATCATACTGGATCCGTTAAACCATTAATTACATTGTTGACTGTGACTGTACTATTTTACCTGTACATGTATTTACCTGAATCGTGAATAGCAGTCTACTATGTTACACACATAGTTATACCCATGGCACTGTGGCATCTTTTTCAGATCAATCTGCCATCGTGAGTTTGGGTAAGTGGCTGGAATAGGTCGCCGTGCTCGTGTTGTCTTGGGTATATCTATCGCTCGTTTGCATTCCTCGCAATTAACCTGCAGTTTACAAATAAAAGTGAATAATTATGTTCCAATAAACACGAAGCAGTGTCATGTAAAAAAACTATTGTGAAACTAGAAAATGTGTTCGGTGAACACGGATGCCCCACCTATCGCTTTATTAGTAAAACGTAGGTCAATGTCACATGTGTGGCTGAGGTTAGGGGTTAGGCGTGGGCATCCCCCAATTATGATGTTGTCCAAGTATGGTGGCTGTAGGTGGTACAGTGACTGAGAAACTGACATAAACGCGAAAGCGTAACGTTGGAAATGGCCAAGTCATTGAACCGGACAAAATATGTGAATGTCAAATTAAGGCCATATGTTTGACAGTGGGTTGTGGTGGGCATCCCCCAATTACGATGATGTCCAAGTATGGTGGATGTAGGTGTTGCAGTGACTGAGAAACGGACCTAAACGGGACTGTTACAAAATACCTAAACGCAATCTATTTTAAGTACAGAGTGACATTGACCTTGGTGCGACGAACCCCACATTGAGCAGGCTCTTCTGCTGATTGATATCAATGTACATGTGAAGTATCGTGAATATCGGAGGAACGGTAGTGGGGATATTGGCTGAAAACGTGACTGTTACAAAACATTTAAACGCAATCTATTTTTAGCACAGTGACATTGACCTTGGTGCGACGAACCATTTTTTGAGCAGGCGTCTTCTGCTGATTGATATCAATGTAAATTTGAAGTATCTTGAAGATCAGAGGAAAGGTAGTGGAGATATTGGCAGAAAATGGGACTGTTACAAAACACCTAAACGCAATCTATTTTTAGCGAAAAATTAAGTCAAGGACACCCCTGGGTGGGTGGTTTGAGGTGGGGACCCAAGGCGTAAGTGGTATGCAATGCAGATACCGAATTTGTAATCGGCGGACCGAAGGCCAGGCGGTCCGTGGGAGAGCATGGAACTATCGAAATACTATTCAATCGGGAAATGTAAATACTTAGGATTCTACATACATGTATGTGTCCGCTTTGATGAATACACATAATCACAAGCTTTGTACAGTAACGATGCAAGACCAATTAATACAATGGAATATCGGCGTGTAGTATAGGTTCCGGGGCATGTTTCTCTGGAAAAGTTTGCAAAGAATCAATGGCAATGATACAAATTACTATATAAAACAGCTGTCACTTATTTTCAATTGCATTTCATTCGTCGTTCGAAGCGAGCGCAACAGGTATGAACATGATGAACATATGCTTATTCTCCTCTCCGTATTTTAGAAATAGATTTGTTGCATAGGGAAAACAATCAGAGATTTGTTGCAAAGGAAGATTTTTAATCAGATATTTGTTGCATACGAAACTTTTGAAAGTACATGAATGTAATTATGTTTCTATAGTGTCATGTAGCATGCCCTGGGCCCGATGTCATGTAGTATGCCCTGTGTTATTTTTGTTATTCTAGATGTACATGTGACTTCAAAAAATTAGTAGATACATGTATTTCTTGAACGAAGTTTAACAGACTGATGAAAACGATATTAATGTTGAATAGTCTTAATTACTCGCTGGGTGCATGCAGTAGACCTACATGTACATGCAACTACCTTTGCGAGTTCGTAACCCTGTTATAGAAAGGTGGGCGGTAAGGAATACATTGAGAGTTACGTCTCGCAACTAATTCAATATATAGACATACCTCCGTTCTAAATAGAACTACCACAGTCTCCCTCACTACAGGAAAGACCAGCCTTCGTAGGTTCTCATATATGGCGTCGGCTTTGCGGTGATCCGTAGAGTGGTTTTTCCTGATGAGGTTCACCAGCTCCTCTTTCCGTACGCATGGCCTGTGGGCTTGACTTGTACTGGCACTGGTCCTGTAAACGCAGAAAATAAGGATACGAACGGTTTTGGAAAGACGCAACTTTACGGAATAAGCGGTATTATCTCTGGTTTATCGTGCGCACGTTTTCTGCACGGGGCCCCGCTAAACTGAAATCCGGGGCGGCGTTTCATCTCCTACAATAATACAGTACAGTAGGCCTATACGTCGATTTCAGACTATAATTTGCACCCCCTTAAGCAGAGGTGCGCTAGGACGGAAGAGGCGCGGATCCAGAAATAATTGCAGGGGGGGGG
>JBEVXV010001113.1:0-2551 GCA_040505915.1 Sedimenticola sp.
TCTGTTAAAAAGGTCCATATAAACTGGTACCATACTATTCCTCGTGCTCTTTATGTATTCATTTAAAATATTATCTGATGGGCTAGACGCCTTTCCATTGTTTAGATTGCAAATTTGTTTTAATATTTCATGTTCGGTTATTGGGCTGTTTAATTGCTCTTCGCTATTTAGCAATAGATTATGTGGTAAATCAAAATGTTCATCAGCATCTTTGTTTTGGTTGCTTTTCTGGAAAAATCGTAAAATACATTGATGGGCGGCAGGTCCGTCTTAGACTTTGATTTCAGACTGTTAATAAATGTCCAATATTTTTTGGGATTCGCACTATGTATATTGCGCAGTTTGTTTTCATTTTTATGCTTATATTTATTAATATATTTGTTCATAGTTTTTTTGTAATGCTTACTTGCACGAGATAGTTTGCCTCTGTTATAATTATTTTTGTTATGCTGATATTTCTTTTTGGCTTTGTGGTACTCTTTTCTTACTCGTTTACATTCATTACCAAACCATGGCTTGTTACCATCTGAGGTTTGTACATATTGTGACGTTTTAGTAAACGTTTTATTTGCTGCTTCTTCAAAAACACTAGCTATTTCGGATGTGATACGATTTATTGAATCTTTTGTATCCGGCAACATGAGTAGATTATTCAATGTAGTAATATTAATATTACAAGAAAAAGTTTCAGACAATTTATCATTCCATCGTTTCGTTTTCTTCTCACTTACCGGTGAAGTTCGCGCATTTTGTATAACGCGTTTACATTTCAAATCTAAACTCAGGACAGCGTGTCCGTCTGAATATAACGGGTCGGTCTCTTTAATTTTAAAACCACTCACATGGCAAAACATGTCAACAGACGCTATCGCGTAATCAATAACCGACTTATTTCTGAATGTGAAATCCCCGATATATTTATCAGATCCTGCACGACCATTTAGTATGAACAGGTTGTTGTTTCTACATGTTTCGATTAAAAAATAACCATGCGGGTTCGTTTTCCTATCTTTAGACTGTCGTTGCAACGAATAGCCTAGGTTTTCTAGTGTGACATGTTTAGAGAAATAACTCGGTATCAAAATCAAAATGTGACGATAAAAAATCGTCCGATACAATATAGTCGGGCAAGCATGCGGTTCTCGCATTCACATCCCCCAGTAGAATTGAAAATTTATAATTTGTACAATGTTGAGCAATTTCCTCATCAAGCAGTATCATTTGGTCTTCATCGAGATATCTAGAACCGGTAGGTGGCAAGTATATTGCTCCCAATAAAATATCGCTATCTAAGTTCAAAATATCATGCTTTATTTTCAACCATAGTATATATTCACATGTGTTTTGCAAAACAACTGTAGATCCAAGTATATCATCCTTTATATATATGCCAATGCCACCAGAACGTTTGGGTGATAGTGTGTTTCTGCATTTACTATGAAAAGTATAACCCTTCACGTCAACTATACCATGCGGGCTCATGTTGGTTTCTAATATACAGAAAATATCATACGAACAAAGAAGATCTACAAATTCTGGATAACATAGACTACGTTTCAATCCATTTACATTTAATGATCCAATTCGTAAAGGAATGTCGCTATCATGAGCGGCTTTCCCCGTGCTGTCCTATTGTGGAACACTATGACTGTCAGTGGCCAGGTCAGGAGAAACCGTGTTAGTCTGCGCCGGTGCGGAGCTAGTTGTGGGTGTCCGTGCAATCGATGTGTCGGCGAGCATACCAGTGCGATGATCACTGTTGCCCAAAAGTGACGGCGATTCAGGGTCGGAATCACAGTCAGGTAGCTGTGTGTGGGGGTTACCTGGGAGGGCATCTCTCAAACTTGGTGTGATAGTATGTGTGTCCTTCACCTTGGTATGTGACAATGATGGGACATGGGCGCTGGTAAGTGTCGGGAATATGGGCTCGTTATATGCGGACATCTATGCTTGTATGTTTTGAAACAAATGTCAAATGGAGACAGCTTGCAAAACATTATCAACGAATTATATTAAAGCAAAAGAAAATATGATGGACGCTCGGCAAATTTGCCGAACGTTGGTAAGACTTAAAAATGTGGTGTGTGAAACGGTTACCACCTTTTCACTCAGAAGGGTCCTGAGTGAGCTAGTATAAGTTAGTATAAGTTAGTATAAGCTAGTATATAATTGTGGTTAAAAATAGATGTGCATATGCACATCTAAGGAGGGAATGTCATCCTCCTATTTTTAGCTCACCTGAGCCGAAGGCTCAAGTGAGCTATTGTCACCGCTCTTCGTCCGTCGTCCGGCGTCCGTCGTCCGTCGTCAACATTTTCAAACATCTTCTCCTCCGAAGCCGCTAGGCCAATTGTTACCAACCTTCAATGTTCATATGGTGGCCCCGGGGTAAAACATGGGCGTGGCCCGAGTGGTCAAGTAGGGGTCAAATTTCATTTTTGACCGAATATGGTCATATAATATAACAAATCGAAAGTATCGACGATACGATCACTCTGGAGCATATTTTGTCGAAATCAGATGATTACGTCATCCAAGATGGCCGCCGAAA
>JBEVXV010001114.1:0-4911 GCA_040505915.1 Sedimenticola sp.
CAAGAAATTGATGATAATGTACCAACCTTGCTGTCATTCGCTCGCTGGGCGCCGCCATTGTTGTTGTTGTTGTTGGTGTATAGTTTCTTCCTTTTGCAGGAACACCTCCGTGATGGAGTAGAATCTCGGTAGGGATTAAAAATAGTTATACAGTTCCGCCACCCTAATTACCGTCACCCTATTTACGGCACCGCCACCCTATTTACACTATAAGGTCTTCTAAAATATATACGATACAAGGCTGCTGGTGGATGTGTGTATGTATTATTTTCATTGATGGGGTAATTTATGCTTTTATCCATAATCAAGTTCATCTTTTGTTCCTTTTACGGGATGGCACAAGGGATAATTTCTTATAGCGTTCCACATGTAGCGAAAAGCACAGGCGTCTGCTATGGTATTCTAGTTCTTTTATATATGTGGGTATAGGTTTTGATATGTTACTGGCTAGCACACTAGGGTCTACTACAAGCTGAAGCATGCTACACTCGTCGTTTGGCACAGCACTATATATACTGGTTATGTCTCTTAGAATAGGTATTCTAGTGTTGGTAAGCGCAGTACATTCTAGTAGGAAGTGTTGTAGTGTCTCATCACTGGATTTGCACAGCATACACTCAGGGTTGGTTGTGTTTTGATTGAATGATGCACGATTCACTTGTAGTATATAAGTCCCAGTTGCAATTTTCATTTTTGTATTAATTCGGGGAATTTCAGCTGCATTCTTTATCGTTGTCACTAGTTGATGTGTTGCTCCATATCTATATCGGTCCACATTCAGATATTTCAGGCTTGGATATAAGGTAGAGGAGTGTTTGATTTTGTCAGTCCAATAATTGTTCACTGCTTTATTTACTTGTGATTTCCATTTGGCTTTTTCAACCGGGTTATCTAGTAGGTCAAGAGGTTCCGGAAGTTCATATTTCAAAAGTATTTGTCTTATTTGCGAGGACCAGCTGCAGCTATATATCGACTTTACGGATAATTGCCGTTTCACTATGCTATTTTCTACTGAGTTTTCGAGTCTGCATATATTGCCGAAGAGCGTTAATGACCGTTTATGTATATAGGCTTCAATTGGGATAGTTCCAGATAGTATATATACTGCTGGATTTGCGACTGTCTGTGGCAACGATAAAATCTGTTTCAGAAACTTCCTGTAAAATGTGTCTAGTTGCTTGATTTGTTTTGCTGTAGGAAGTACTACATCGAGTCCATATAGTAGCACAGGCAATACATATATTTGGATGAGATGCAGTGATGTTTCTGGATCAAGTCCGTTTTCGCCGTGGAGGCCAGATGCCATTAAACTATATATAGTTTGACGAGCTTTGCGGATGTTTTGTTTTACTGTTGATTCCTGGGTATTTACTGACCTCACAATACCAACATGTAATGTCTCTGCTACCACAGGCATGGGTGTGTCATTTATAGTCCATTCGATAGTATTACTGGTTACTTGAGTGCGTTTAGCTGTGTAATTAATTGGTAAGATAACGCTTTTAGTTGGTTGTAGTTGATATCTCTCCATATGGCTATAGTCCACTGCGATGTTGATTAGCGATTGGAGATTATCTGGATCATCGCTAAGTATGGCCACATCATCAGCACATGTTGGGGCTACACAATCTATTTCGCCAATCTTTCCACCAAGATGTGAGTCGACAAGTCGATCTAATAGGCCGTTTATGTATATTTTGTAGAGATCAGCGCTGAGGATTCCCCCTTGGCGTACTCCTTGATCGATTTTGAAAGATTTAGACATTTTACCATCCCATTTCACGACTGTATGTGCGTCACAATGTAGGCTGTTGATGAGGGACCAGTGTTGACCATCAACTCCCCAGTGGAATAGTTTGCGCATAAGACTGGAGTGACTAACTACGTCAAATGCTGACTTTGCATCCAAGAATGCCATATATATTTGTGTTTTGCTATCTTTATTCTCACGGATAAATTCTTCTAGGATCAATGAACAGTTCATTGGTGACGAGTTTTCAGTAAAGCCTCTTTGTAGATTATTCTGGTTCATCTTTATCTGTGGGCTAATACGTTTTCTGAGTATACATTCAAGTATTTTAGTAATTGCCGGAGTGACAGTTATTCCACGATAATTCTTAGCATCCTGACACGTTCCTTTTTTTTTAAACACCGGTGATAATATGCCTAATTTCATACTTTCGGGCACAGTTCCGAATAGCAACATTTTATTTAAAAGTTCTGCTAATATAGATACTAGGGCAGTTCCTCCATGAATAAAATGTTCAGCTGTAACTCCAAATATATCCATAGATTTGCCCTTATTCAGCTTCTTTAGGGCTTCGTTAATTTCGGTAATTGTGATTTTTTCAATATCTTTGCTTTCAGTATGAATGATTTCAGTAATTTCTATCATTTCGCTGTCTATTAGGCGTTTATATTCAGGATCAAACGTATCTTTGTCTTCTTGTGGCGTTGCAAGTTTTTGGAAGTGGAGCTGCCATCCATCCAATATTTCATCCTCAGATCGAAACACTTGTCCTCCTACGTTAAGTTCATTAACACAATTCTTCAATCTGCCTCTTTGTTTGTTTATTAATTTATGAAATAATGCTGTATCTACAGATCTAGAGTCCATAATTTCTTGCTTCCTGAGTCTATGTTGTTTGGCTTTTTCGATTCTGCATGCTCGTCTAAGCTCCTTTGTGCATAGTGTTTTGTTTATTACTAATATATTGTTGCTATCATGTGGTTTATTATTTCTTTTCCATTCAAAGAATGCTTCTTTCTTAGCCTTAAGTGCAAGACGTATTTCAGGTGTCCATACATCAAGTTTAGCTTTTCTATGTCTCCGAACTGGTTTAGGACCGGATGCAGTTGATGCTTTATGTAATATTGTATTTAATTTTATTATCTGGTTATCTAGTGCATTCACAGATGTGGTCTCGGTGTTGAGTGTAGTTACTACTAGATCACTTACAATGGATTTATACATGTCTGTATCTATTTTATCCCACTTCACTTTAGACGATGTGTTAAGTCTATTTTGACACTTGTCTTCAGTTTTTACATGTTTGAATTTCAGCTTACAGCTTACAGGATAGTGGTCGGATACGTTCCCATGGATACAGTCCAGCCTCTTTACTGAGAGAATAAAGTCTGCAATTCTTTGTTGATAAATAATATAATCTATGGTAGTTGAGTCGGTACCATTTGGATGAATAAATGTAGATTCAGTCTTTTCGGTCTTCAGCAAATTTATATTTATAAAGTTCGATAATTCTTGCGCTCGTTGCGACTTTGCTCGAGTGATTAAATCTTCATTCATATCACCTCCAATAATTATATGATGCGTGTTACCGTATTTCTGCATTATTTCATGTAACTGATCAAGGCAATCGCAATAGTCCTCGAGATTGTCACTTACACCCCTACAGGGCATATAAACAGAGACTGCTAAGATGGGAAGACAGCCACTGATTTCTATACACTGAATTCTATTTCCACCATCTGGTAGTACCGTGACGATATCAGCCAGTCCCTTCTTCCACATCACAGCAGTACCGCCGTAGCCCCGTGGCATCTGTGC
The DNA here is from genome assembly GCA_040505915.1 of Sedimenticola sp. Taxonomy (GTDB): domain Bacteria; phylum Pseudomonadota; class Gammaproteobacteria; order Chromatiales; family Chromatiaceae; genus Vondammii. The sequence continues at coordinate 3,569 of JBEVXV010001114.1, forward strand.
AGGGAGTATTGGGTTGCCAGTATCTATAGCTTTTCCTATGCCTATGAAATCACTGTGAACACTATTTAAATTTTCAAGTTTACAATCAAAGAGCCAATGTTCCTGTACTAGCACTATGTCTGCTAGATGTGATAATTCTTCAAATGCAAGTGCAGCTGTATTAATGTTCTTACAGTTATATGTTACTAATGTTAGTGTATCTAGTTCTTTAGACGAAGATCTATTTATTCTGGCTAAATCACTCGGTTTTGAGGCACTGTCTGGTACAAAAAATGCTGCGAGTCGGTGGTCGTCGACGGGTGAGTGTAGTACAGGGATTGCCCAGTTGCACAGGTCACATCTGACAGGTGGGTTGGGTGTTTATTGTCATTATATGTTGATATTGGTATATTGTTATTGGGTACACCTGGGTACATGTTATATCCATAGGTAATTATTTGTGTTACCGGATCTTTCATAAATCTTTGATAAGGTGATAATGACCTTTTGGGAGATAACATATTTGAAGAAGTATGCACAGCGGTAGCCGAATTCGTGACGTGTACGGGTCCATTACTGTCTATGCGAGTTTCATACTCAGTGGCTGGGTTCAGTATCTCCTGTGTTGGTATGTGAGGATGGGGTACAGTAATGGGGATAGCTGGCTGAGTTATTGGCGTTGTTGCACAGGCTTCAATGAAGTGCACGTCATGTGCAGGCGTCCACAGCGTCGATACATTCTCATAGTTAATGATAGGTTGAATGGGTGAGCATACATTCGACTGATAGTCAACTACATTGCTAGGGTTCCTATAATCTTCCGTTGGTGTATATAGTTGGCTTGAGGGTCCATTGTTTAAGTTAAATACAGGTGACTGGGGAATGTGTACAGCTGTATACATTTCAGAAGTATTGTCAGCTTCACTAGGTTGTGAGAGTGGTAACTGAGCACAAGTTTGACCTGACACTTGAGTCTGAGAACCTCCGGCATTTAATTGCGCATTGATCGTATCATCTAGATTTTCTAACCGAGTGATTTGTTGAGATACTTTATTCATTATAAATTGTGTTACTTTGTCATGTATACCACAAATTAGTTCCACTGTTCCTGGTTCTTCTGCATTTAATCTTGTATTTGGAGGATGTACATGTATACTGTTTGTGCTTTCAGAAATCTTTGTTCCTTTACTACCATGTTCTAATATATCGATTCGTCTTTGTAGTGTTCGTATTGTGTGTTCCAATTCATTATTACGTGCTTCAGTTTTTCTAAGGTAATCCTCTAGTCGTCTATTTTCTTTCTCTCTATCACTGAATTCATTCTCCTTTGCCTTCAGTTCTGAGTCCCATTTTTTCAATTTTTG
>JBEVXV010001115.1:0-3587 GCA_040505915.1 Sedimenticola sp.
ATGCCTGAAGACCTTAATAAAAATAACGCTCGATCCCTGACAATCCTCCAGTGGAATTGTCGGGGGTTTGGGGGGGTTCCACAGGGGGAATTAATCGATGCCATTGAGAATGAAATCATCGACCCAGATATAATCTGCCTTCAAGAAATCTTTAAGACTTCAAAACTGAAGGGCTATAAATTAGTGAACTTTCAGTTTAATAAAACCCAACGCGCGGGGGTCGGCACTTTCGTTAAAGAAAACATAGCACATACAGGAATAGACACCAACTTTATTACACAAAAGGACAAACAATACTGCAACGGAGTAAAAATACTAGGTCAAACACAGGACCTGGAAATATACAATATATACGTGTCGCCATCAGAACCCAACAATCTAAACATATTAAATGAAATCAACGCACACACCAACAACAAAACCATAATCCTGGGAGATCTCAATGCTCACCACGAGCTCTGGGATCTCTCATGCTTAAACTCAGACCCGAAAGGTAAATCTGTGATTGACTTTTTGGATAACACGGATTACGCGCTTTTAAACGACGGAGGGGAGACCTACGACGCCTCCAGCAAAAGCAGCCTCAATACAGGTACTACCCCCGACTTAACCATGGCATCCGCCAATGTTGCAGCTAGTGCAACTTGGCTCCCCCTTGAATCCACAATGGGTAGCGACCATTACCCTATTCTTATTAAAGTCTTCACGTCATACCACAGAAACTCCCAACGATCGGTCCCCAAGTGGAAATTCCACAAGGCGGACTGGGTCAAATTCAAAATTATGTGTAAAAACAAAATAAACATCGATTTAGGCCAAAATACAAACCAACAAAATAGTGAATTTGTAAGCACCTTGTACGAAATAAGTAATGAATGCATTCCCCAAACCAGTGGGAAACCGCATAATCGACCAACTAACCCGTGGTGGACTCAGGAATGTTCCGACTCCCTACGACATAGGCAAATTTGCTCACGTAAATGGAGAAAAGCCGCACACAGCCATAGACATCATAAATTAACACGAAATTATGAGAGCAAAGAACTCAGAATCAAAACTAAACAGGCTAAAGACAATTATGTGGAAGCAAGGCAAATTTCACAAAATACAATAAAACAAGCTCGAGAAATAGGCTGGCAAAATTTCATCTCGGAAATTACCAGCGACAAAACTAGTAAAGAAATATGGACCAAATTCAATAGACTGCGCGGCAAATCTTTTGAACCAATCAAACCACTGAAACAAAATGATAAATTAATTACTGATAATAAAGAGAAAGCACAGGTGCTTACAAACCACTATAAAACGGTTTCTAGTGATGAAAATCTACACCCCATTTTTCTAAACATTAAAACCGCCCAGGACCCAATCATTGAACAGGAACTCCATCAGAACAGCTCCCTAGACCCTGAATTGAATAAAGGCTGCCTCAACCGAAATTTTGTCATGTCCGAACTAAGGACCGCACTAAACAAGAAAAAAAGCACGGCGCCAGGAGCCGACCAAATTCATTATGACATACTAAAGCAACTACCGAATGAATCTATGGACACTTTATTATCTCTAATAAACAGCTCCTGGGAACAAGGAACGCTCCCCGATTCGTGGAAGGAAGCAACCATTATTCCCATACTAAAGCCAAAAAAGGATAGCTCCCTGCCCGCGTCATACAGGCCGATTTCCCTTACCTCGGCGCTTTGCAAAGTAATGGAAACAATGGTAACTGCCCGACTCAAATTTCACCTTGAAAGGAAAAATAGCATCGGTATTACACAATCAGGATTCCGGAATCACAGGTCTACCATTGACCAGTTGGCACGCCTGGAAACAGTAATTAAAAACGCATTTATAGGAAAAGGCCGAAAACGTCAACATGTACTCGCGGTCTTCCTTGACCTTGAAAAAGCATTTGACCTAATGTGGACTAAGGGGGCCATAAGACAGCTGATAAAAAAAGGTATTAGAAACCGAATGCTCGTCTGGATAGATAACTTTTTGACAGGCCGTAAAATACGAGTTAGGGTGGGCGCGGAACACGCTGAACACGAAATTATAGATAATGGCAGCCCCCAGGGGAGTGTCATTAGCCCCATACTATTCAATGTCATGATCGACACCTTATATGAGACACTAAGCCAGGTAGGACCAGATGACCCGGACGACCGGGTCGACCTATCGCAATTCGCGGACGATTCCTCCATATGGCATGTGCACTACGACATAAACGTGTCTCATAGAGTAATGCAAAACGCGCTAAATAAAATATCTATCTGGCAAAACGAATGGGGATTTAAAATTTCACCGTTAAAAACTGAGGCAGTCATTTTCAATAGGACCCACAACACCCTCAAATACCTGGAAACTGAACAGCAGTATGTACTTAAAATTAGTGAAGATAAATATCGAAGGATCCCTCACCTCACGGTAAATAACCAAGCAATACCATATAAGAAACAGGCTAGATTCTTGGGCATGATACTGGACTACAAATTAACGTGGAGCCCACATGTTAAAGATCTAATTAACAGATGTAGAAAAGACCTAAATCTAATGAAACTTATATCTGGCACCTGCTACGGGGCAGATAAAAAAGCTCTATTAATGGTATATAAGGCACTCATATTATCAAAAATAGATTACGGATGCATACTTTATCATAATGCGGCAAAATCAATACTGGCTAAGCTAGATGTAATACAAAACACAGCCCTCAAAATTGCCACGGGGGCTTACAAGGCCACACGGACGGCAGCATTAGAAGCTGAAACGGCCGTAAAGCCTCTAAAACTCAGACGCGAGGAGCATACACTCAAATATTGGGCAAGGTCTCAGCCACATGGCAACAGACTACCACTCAATAAATTATACAGAATAAACACTACAAACAACCTAGCTCAGGCCGCTAATCAAGCCTCAAAACGCCCGATATCCCACTTCGTTCTTAATGCACAATCATTACTGCGCGAAACGGGATTAGAAGGGTGCAAAATACAACCATACCAAACCTACATACCATATTATACTAACGAAATTGAGGGATCCTTGGAGCTACATCACACTATTCCAAACAAAAAAGTAGACCCGACGGGATGCCTGGTACAAGCCAATAAAATAATAAACAAAAAATGGTCAAAACATTTCCAAATATACACGGACGGAAGTAAAAACCCGGAAACCGGCTCGACGGCTGCTGCCTTCCACATACCGGAAGTCAACTACACACGACAGTTCAAACTAAACCCAAATTTAACGGTCTTCACCTCGGAATTAATTGCGATAGAGAAGGCGCTCGAATTCAACCTGTTACAAACAGTCTACAAACAAACTGTAATCCTAACTGATTCAATGAGCGCCATCCAGGCCTTAAACTCCGGCCAATCGAAAACGAGACCCGACAAAATCCACAAAATTAAACAATTAATAAGCATAACTATAAAAAAGGGAAAAGAAATTAACATTGAATGGGTACCCTCCCATGTGGGAATCCCAGGAAATGAAAGAGCCGATGCGGCTGCCACCGCGGCACATATAGAAGGCGAAAGTGACATAACGCTGCCAACGCCGAAGGAAATATACGCAGTAATAAA
>JBEVXV010001116.1:0-2382 GCA_040505915.1 Sedimenticola sp.
GACAACGACATCTGTATCAGTCGCATGAATCATGACATCACCAACACCATTTCTGAATGCATGAGCAGCATGTAAGATCATGCGGGTGTCGGCTTCCTCGTGCGAACAGTGCTGGAGGTCAGAATATTCAGCATCAGTGTTAGCAGATGGACAGTTTTGAAGGAGTTTGTCATGGAAGGTTGTGATCATTTGTTTGCCAGCAGGAATTTCGAAATTTTGTATAGATTTTGCCAAAAAGGTAAACAGGCCTGTTTTGTTGCCATCAACACGAAGAAAGGATTTCCAGTTGGAAGGAAGAGAAGTAGTGCCGGAAACTCTCAACAGTTCTCCTGTACCACGACACTGTCGAGTGAATGCCTTCAAGCTGTCTGGGCGATAGACATCCCATACTACATCGACACGATCGGCCAACTGCAAGTGCTTAACGAGATATGGCAAAAACACCTTACTACTGTAGTCGTCAAAGGTTTTCAAACTTTTGTCAGCTTTCTTTGGATCAAGAGAGTGAACTAAGGCTGCTCCGTCAAATATTTTCAGCTTCACGTCTGGGTGATCAAGTGGCTGTTCATCTGAGTTTTCTAAGCATTTGAGAAGTTCGGACTTATTCCCCGCCCTCAGTACATTGTTGTCTGCTAACGATGGTGGCCAAGCATGATTCTCGCGTTCAAAGAACGCATCTAAGTTGCCATCTCTGTTTTGGCATGCTATATACATCCTTGAAAATAGCTGAATGTCACTTTTCATAGAACTTACCTTGCTGTACTTTCCTACAGTCTTGCTCAGATCAGAACTAAACAATGGCAGATTGTTCTTGGTGATTGGGTCATTAATATGGCGTGAATTACCTATTATACGCTCATCTACCATTGACTTGTACTGCGATTGACCAACGCTCTCTGTCTTACCTATGGCAGCAACTACTTCCTGTGACATTATAACCCTTGTGTCCAATGATAGAAGGTCTGCAGAACATTCGGAAAAAGGATTGCCCATCTCGTCCAGTACATCAACCAACTGGCGCACATGGGCATGAAACCTTTTCTGCGCAGCGACATTTTCTTCGTGGTGTTTATTATTTGGTAAGTCTGAGTCATGGTCATCGAGCTCTGTGATAATTCTTGATAATTCAGGAGCAGATATCATCCATCTGCGAAGCGTGTCGGGACTTTCAGTAATGCCCACAAACCCACCATCACCCTTGATGACTGCATTCTGTTGTTCGTGTATTTGATCATGTGCCATTGCTGAAAACCTGTTTGTTGTTTTTTGTGTAACAAAATTACCAGACATGAATTCTGCATATACACCAGGACTTGTCTCCTGTAGACAAAGAAGATCATGTGTGTGAACGGAAAGCCAGCGGGCATAATGGACATGGTCCAATGCAAAGTACCAGGGCACCATGTTGTCTAGACACTGCACATACATCTGAAAGTTGGCCTCCCTTTGGGATTTAAGAAACTGCAAAAACAGAAGTTCTATGTCCATTGTCTTATGCCAATAATAGAACTGTGGATGTCTTTCGGCATTGTTCATGTACTTACACCAGTCATCGAAAGTGAGTGCATTTGGGTCACCATTGGAGTTTTCACTGTATTCGTCATATGACTTTTTCAGTAAGAAATACAGAGATGCAGTCATAACCTGATGTACCCATTGACATCTAGATGTATGTGCACCCTTTTGGATGCCATCTGCTCTGCCTGTCGTGGTTATACCAGCTGTTGCCAAAGCGGTTAGCCAACCACTTTTTTGAAGCCAATCTCCAAGAACCTTCAAGAAGGACATTTCAATGTGGAGACCTCCTAGCATAACAAACTATTTGTTATCACCGTACACATGGGGCCGGGACCATTGAATGCGCTTAGCAATGGCATATAGGGGTTGATCAACTGTGAGAACAGGCGTTTGAGAAGGATTTTTATAATGTGTGGCACGTTCAATGATATCCATGCCATGCTTGACCATTGCAGGGGAATGAGCATTGTCACGGAGCAGTAATTGCTGGTACTAATGTTTCTACGACTTGCATGTTGGCAAAATATGCCGACCACGAGATAATTTGATCATGTGAAAGTGGCTCAGACGCGCATAATGAGTAAACATGATTTAACCATTCAGTTTGCGATGCATCTCTCTCTCTAGACACATGTTTGGAGGTAGTGCACACCCCTGCTTGACAGTAAGTTCTATGTTGTTAGGTAGTTGAGTGACTGGTTGCACATTTGAATATGCCTCGGGCAGTTCACAGATACTCTTAGACGTTCGTGCTATGTCAGAAATGCATATTGTGTGTGGAACATTTGGGTCAGGTTTATGCTGAGTCAGGGAAATAGCGGTTCCATGAAAAGAGTCATTGGCTGTTGTGGAAGTGGGATTATG
>JBEVXV010001117.1:0-2135 GCA_040505915.1 Sedimenticola sp.
GTTTCTCCAGTAGTTGGCATCTCGGGCTGGTTGATAAAAAACTAGACAACAATGACGATACCTCGGCATCAGCTTCTAATGACCAAATGTCTATGCCGATACGCAGAAGTTGCATGGCAGTAATAGACTGGAAGGAGTGCATTTTCTGCCAACGCAACAAACGTAGGGGAAAGTTGAGCCAGGTAATCAATCCTGAAACATCAGCTAGCATCATAGAGGCCGCACAGAAAGACGACACTATGCGGTGTAGACTAGCATCTGTGTCAGACTTAGTTGCTCGAAAGGCAAAATATCACCTGTATTGCTACACTAATTTCTTTCGCTGCCAGTTGGAAGAGACGGAACGGACAGAAAGTGTCCATGGTACAGTGTTCGTTACATTGACTACAGAGCTCCGAATAGGTATTGCGAATGGTCACATATATTCTATGAATGATGTATGTGACCGTTATACCGCACTGCTTCAAGACGCTGGCATTGAAGATGTTAAACACGGTAGTCAGAAACAGAAGCTTAAGGCAAAGTTGTTGCAACACTTTGGTACCAAAATAACCTTCATTAAACAATGTGACCGGACAGAACCTGAACTGATATTCCCTGCTGTTCCCTTATCCGAGATAGCAGACATGTATTGTGGCATTCCAACAACACAGGGTGACATTGATGACGAATGCCTAGGGCTCATACATATCGATGAGAGTGACAACTCAAATGACTTTCACCGATCATTACATCACGTAACTGCAAAGATCCGAAGCGATTTGAACTCGTCTGCTGGTCATACTGATTGTCGAAATATCAGTACCGATGCGGCCACTAAAGTTGTTCCAGACAGTTTGTATTTGTTCCTCAGAATGCTGTTTGAGGGAACTGATGATGACGATGACGACAACGGACACGCCATAACAGAGAACACTAGACGAAAGGTGTTAAGTATTGGACAGGATGTTGTTTTCGCTTGCTCCGAAAGTAGAAAACTCACTCCTAAACATATTGGGATTGGGCTAACCGTGCATCAGGCAACACGTTCAAAACAGTTGGTGAACCTACTACATGCTGCGGGGCACTCTGCTTCGTACGAAGTCATCCGCAAAGTTAATGTCTCATTAGCTAAAGACCAACTATCACGCTTTTCGTCAAATGGCAATGTTGTTGTGCCGGTTAACCTCAACAAAGGCAAGTTTGTGCAATATGCTGCAGACAACATAGACATCAACGAAGAAACGTTAGATGGCTCTGGAACATTCCATGCTACGCAGATGGTTGCCTTTCAGCGTGGGCCACCTCGTGTTGAGGACACAGTACTACCAATAAGCAACACACGAGTCATAACCAGTGTACCTAAATAATTTGACCACCGCGCCTCTGCTCCTGTATGTTCCAAAAAACCAGCCCCATCATTTACACATCCAGTCACAAATGGAAACTTCGGAAGTTCCCCAAGTGACAAAGGAGACTCGGAATCAAAATCGCTTGCCTGGCTTTTTGCCCGAATGCAGAAGTCAGAAGAACAGAGTGTGCCTGCTTGGTCAGGTTTCCACCAACTGTCGTCGACATCGACGGAAGTGATAACCACAACGGGATACATGCCATTGATCAATGCACCTGCCCACGAATTTGATACCCTGTGGGAAGTAATACGACGTTGCAAGCAAGTATCCAAAGTGCTTGATCAGCAGTTCACTGTCATCACGTTTGACGAGGCGTTGTATTGCAAAGCTATGCAGCTGTTATGGTTGAAACACGAGGAAACGAAGGACGTTGTCCTTCGACTTGGAAGTTTTCACCTAGTGTTGAATTACATGAGAGCTATCGGACAGTATCTGGAAGCGTCTGGAATCAAGGAAATCTGGGAAGAATCTGGTGTATATTCAGAGACTACCGCCGACAACATTCTTCGTGGAAAGAATTACAACCGATGCTTCAGGGCACATAGAGTGACACTAGAAGCAGTGTGGCGACTTGTGTGGCCTCAGTTTGAAGAATGGTGCAAACGTAATGGACACGGGTTAGACCCAATCAGACGCACAGCTTCATTGCTCGCCGATATGTGCAGATATGGAAGTTGTACAGAGACGGAAAATGCACTGGGTGCTGCAGCAGACGAAACGGCAAATATTCTCCCTTTGCTCACA
>JBEVXV010001118.1:0-6474 GCA_040505915.1 Sedimenticola sp.
GCGCGGACGGGAAGCTGAGAAGTGACCAGCAGCCATCTTGTAAATAGTGTGTTTTTATCTGGGAAAACAATCCAGGCGTATCCAGTGATTCAAGACCCGTTTGCAACAAGGTAAAGTGCTCTGTATGTGTATATTAATATCCCCTTTATCGTGCAGTTACTATAAAATGGCGCTAGCGAGCAGTGTAACCAAATAATTTGAAAATAAATCTTGAGTTTCTGGGGACATTTTCGTGAATTGTCAAGGGGAAGATTCTCAAGTGGGTCAATTATTTTGGTAAAATTAACGAGTGATAGTCACGATAAAGGGGTGCAGAGCACTTTGGGGATGTTTTTAAAGTTTTTAATTCTGTGATCTGTTCTACAAATCGCTGTTTTTAATTTCTTTAAACCGGTGTCCTGTATTTTCCATGTAAGTCCACCGGAGGCCTGTGATTTCCTTTGTTTAAAAATTAAATTGGTCCGGAGACTTATTCTAATGAAACTTTAGGCTGCAAAATTATCTTCTGCAAAAATGTCCACTGTTCTTGGACTTGTTTTACAACGCTAAGACCTGTTTCAGCAATCTTGCAGAATATAATTTAGACTGTGAAAATAGGGCCGGATCAGACTGCAAGAAAATAAAACCAGACCAGACTGTACTTAGACTTGTTTTACAATTCTAGGACTTGGTTCAGCAGTCTTGGAGAATATAATTGTGATTGTGTGAGATCAGACTGCGAACAAAAATTCCCAATAATTGTAATAACTTTCCGTGTTCAAAACTTAGAAAAGTTTGCCCGTCTCCTAAGCAATAACATATATGTGATTACTTAAAAGTTGTCGAGTAATAATTGATTCTCGTCATATTCATTTGTTTTACAAGTGAAAATGCTTTGAATTGTTTACATACCGCTTAGTCCGAAAAAATGGTAACAGTTTGTACATTGAATGGTTAACTTACTTGTGTTCGACAATTTCAGCTGATTTAACTAACATTTCAGTGCACTATATAGGATACGTATATAAAAACATTCACTTGCACACATCTCTTATGGATTTGTTTTACAAATTTGTAGATAGATGTCGCTAAGACCGACACATATTAATTTTGAAAAGTTTTGAAAGACTAAACAAAATTTTGCAAAGAATGCTTCGATAAAAATAATAACAGAATATTCGCGGTTAATTATTATTTGTATACGTGTGTTCATAATTGTTCATGTTGTTTGGTTCACAGAGTAGCTTAAGACCTTATAATACTCCCCTGTAAGCAGCTATAAGCTTATTGTTTTACAATAAGAAGGGAAATATAGTATTGTACAGTGGAACTTATAGTCACTTTGCCCCAATTTCTGAAGTAATACCAGAGTAAACAGGTCCAACAACCCTACAGTATCCCACTCCCTCTAAAATTATTGAACCACTTATTGTTGCACAATTTTAAAGGTGACCACTGGAAATAATAAAGCAGAAGTTTGAATTGTCTTATTGTTTTTATTGTGTCCTTTTCACCCGCATTTTTAAAGGTTCCCTATTAATATTAAAATCGGTATTTTGTTTCAACTAATTAATCTTTCATATATTCCAAAGTTTTTATAAATTTTCCCGAAGTTACTAATTAGTGACAAGGGTAGTCAAATTGTGTAATTCTAAATTGCCCGATAGTTCAGTGTTATACATTGAGCTGCGTGCTGAGATTGAGTGTTCGCGACTGTGTGCGATAGTGCAGTGTTATACATTGGACTGCGTGCTGAGATTGGGTGTTCGCGACTATCTGCTAAATTCCGTGTTCTACATTGAGTTTATAGATTAGTCGCGATAGGCGTATGATTGTTACTTAAGTGTGGGTATACGAGGTATTGTGTTCTGCTTTCTGTGTGTACTGGGAGGAGTATTTCTTGAATTTGACCGGCATCCGATATAGAGTTGGTCCCAGGACACCACCCTGCAGTACCCCAATTTGCAAATTAAACCTTTTTTTTTAATCATCATTTCCTATTTTTCATACCATTCTTTCCCACAATTATGGCTACCGCACCAAGCTATGAGGATGAGGTGATGTACGCAACTGATTACGCCGAGCCAGGTCCCAAAATAAACATCAATTTCGCGGACGCACAATTGTTGACCACAATTAGGGGTATCGGTCCGCGATCAGCGGAGCGCATCTTAATGCTTCGCGAAACTCAGGGCAACCTAACCCCGGGCGCACTTCGACAGTATCTGAGGGTGCCCGTAACAGACGCCATGCTCGGAGAGATGGATTTCAACCAAAATCCAGAATTGTCCTTTAATCGTCTGAACTGGAGTAATGCTGACGAGACGGGATCTGAGTCCGAGAAGGATGTGACCATCCAACGATTGGACATGCGCCAAGAAAAACTCAGAGAAGCTGCAGATGAAATAAAGAAGACACTGAATCTGCCAGCAATGAGACCGGACATGGGGGTGGGTGCTAACATTTCACAAAGCGGCAGTGTAGAAGCAACTGGCGAAACCACAACCCAAGTGCGCAAATCGAAGACACCGGAACGCCACCAACCATACTCGCCACCTTTTGAGAGAGCGGAACATCTCAGGGAACCGTATGCGCCACCCGCATTTATGCCACGGCAAAACTCCGGATTTCCTGTGCATGAATCTGAGAGGGAGCAAAAGTACCGCCAGCCCAGTGATCCTTCTAGAAGCTTAAAAATAGAACAAGGTCCCTCCACCTACACAACGCCCAAACCGCGTTTAGCAGGACATGACTTGCCCCTTCAACCCCTAGCTGTGAAGCGGCACTCCGCGAGATATAAATTGTCTCCCCCTCGAAGGCGCCGACAATATGGGGTAAGAACCGACTCTGGCAGTGACTCGGATAATGATCCACAGCGAAGGCGAAGAAGGCAGAGGCCCCCAATATTGCCAAAGAACCTATCCTATGACGGGAGGGGAAATTTTGCAGCCTTCAAACAGAAGTTTGACACGTATGCGGATGCATATGACTGGAGCTACGAGGACTGTAAAAACTGCCTCTGTTGGAGTTTGACCGGCAAAGCCTCAGACTTTTACTCCACCATAACGGAAAGAGATGAGGACTTGGGTTTTCGCCACATTATGCAGCGACTGGAAAAGAGGTTTGGGGCCATGGACTTGGATGAAACAGCCCAAGTAAGGTTCCATCAGGCCATGCAGCAGCCTAGCGAGTCCCTGGACGATTGGGCGGACCGTGTAATGACCCTCGCCAACCGGGCATTGTGGGATTTACCCGAAAGACACGTGACCCGACAAGCCGTTTTACGGTTTTGTCAAGGGCTGGAAGATCCAGGTGCAGCGCAGGATGTGTGTATTAGGCGGCCAGTTACCATGGAAGAGGCCATTGATCATGTGAAACTCTTCCAGAATATCAATGACATGATGCGGGACCGGAAGACCCCAAGGAGACGCCATTTGCCGCAGGAACCGGAGGTCTATGAAACCACATACAAGACCGCCCAACCCAGCCCATTTAGCCGTCCAACACCTGACCAGTCTATAGCAAATTTGACATCTAAGTTTGACAAACTGGCTAGAGAGATGAAAGATTGGCAATCAACTCCGACACCGCCACGACCATATCCTCAACCGTCCCAGAGACAACCCGCACCCTTGGGACCACCACACCAACTTCAGAGACCGCCACAACCATTTCAGCGACCACCACAACCATTTCAGCGACCACCACAACCCATGGGACAACTGGTGTGCTACCAATGTGGCCTCCCGGGACATTTAAGGCGAGAGTGTCCTGGCACACACTGTTACCGGTGTGGTACTGCGGGTCATATACGAAGGACATGTCCCCTAGATTTAAACGACCTGGGGTCGCAGGGTCAGGCCAACCCTCGACCCCAATAGAGCGCGGCCGAACCAGTGCTGAACAGACGTCGCCCGATTCGGAACGTTATACGTTTACCGACCAATTAATTAAATTAATACAGGAAACTTTGGGCGTCGCAAACATTACAAACAGCCAAAATCTGGTTCTTGGCACCTTATTAGATAGGCGGAGGGGGGAAAAAGAGGGTCATGGGGGTACGGTTGGCCACTGCCCCGAGGCTAAAAATAATAAAAATCAAAACAATCCAGCAGTTGCGTCCGAGGTATCCCCAGTGAAACGTTATACGTTTCACCAACCTCAAGATGCGAAACAACCAGCCAACAATATACATGACCAGTCCGAACCGGTGTCGATTCAACTAATGGTCCCTAGTACTGAAGTTGAGCCACGCGCCTGTGAACCCGAACGTTTTACGTTTGACGGTCCACACATTGGTGAACCAGCACGTATAAATCACTCCATCACTTCGGAAGGTAGCCCTGGGACTGGACAACAAGTATCCAACACTAGAGAACCGTGTATAACCGCTACCACTGATACAGCTGCGAACCAGAAAAGTTTGAACGAACCTCAACCACAGAGTCAACCACCAGAAAAGGAACGAGGACATGAGATCATCCCCACAGTGTGTCAACTGACCTCATTGTCCAAGTTCAAGGTCGCAGTCCAAGTGGGGGGCCAGAAAGTGGATGCCATTGTGGATACAGCCGCAGAAGTGACGATTGTTTCTACCGAAATATACAATGCAATGAGGCACCCCCCTAAGAAGTTAAAAGACGTCACCCTGACTGCAGCAGGAAAAGACATGTCTATGAAGGGCTGCGTGGTTGGCCCATGCAGCTTGAAGATAGGCTCCTCGCGCTATAGAGAATTTGTGTATGTAGCACCAATCGGCCAAGATATGTTACTCGGTTTTGATTTCCTACATAGTCACGGGGCGGTGCTGGACATGGGAAAAGCCACCTTAGCCATAAACGATGAAATTATCCCGCTAAATGTTGATTCGTCGAAAGATAATCCACTTGTAGCTCGCGTAACCGTGGCGCAGCGACGAGTTGTCCCACCTAACTCCGCGATAAAGGTGAATTGTACCATTAACCGGGCTATCCCTGAGTATTTCATCGAGGCGGATGACGATTTGAAACTGCTACTCCCTAAATCCATACATAAGGATACCACTGAACCCTCTGTGTGTCTAGTCAACATCACCAACAAGTATAGGGTAGTTAGGAAAGGGGACCAAATAGCAAAAGCCTACGAGCTAGACGGTATCGTTGAACCATGTGACACTAATTCCGTGGAAGAGTCAAAGTCAGTGTTATACACTGGAACGGACCACAGCGAAGACCAAGGGAAGAACTATATAGAAATTCCCGAGCACCTGACAGAGATATACGAGTCGTCCAAGGACCATTTGACCCAGCCCCAACAACAGGAATTTGCAAAATTGTTGTACAATTTTGCAGATGTATTCGCTAAAGATGAGTTTGACCTAGGGGACTTTAGCGAAATCACACACAGTATCGACACTGCTGGGGCGCGCCCCATAAAACAACGGATAAGACGGACACCCGCCTGTTTTGTCGAAGAGGAGGAAGCCCACTTGAAGAAAATGCTACGCGCAGGAGTCATACAAGAGTCAACTTCCGCGTGGGCCTCGGCCCCTGTATTAATCCGGAAACGAGATGGGTCAGTTAGATGGTGCGTGGACTACCGTGCCGTGAACAATGTGACCACAAAAGATGTTTTCCCCCTGCCGCTGGTGGATGACTGCCTTGACACACTAGCTGGAAACCCCTGGTTTTCAAAATTGGACGCAAATTCGGCGTATTGGCAGATCAAAATCAGTGACAGCGATAGGCACAAGACCGCATTCATAACCAAGTATGGCCTTTTCGAACATGTGAAAATGGGGTTCGGACTCTGCAATGCCCCCGCCACCTATGCCCGCGCCATGAACCTCGTTTTACGTGGTTTGTGTTGGCAGACGGTTTTAGCCTTTTTAGACGACATCCTAGTCCTTGGGAAAACAGTGGATTAACATCTGACCAATTTAGCCGATGTCTTCCTAAGATTACGCAAATATCGACTGAAGCTGAAGCCCAAGAAATGCCACTTCTTCCAACGCGAGGTTGAATTTCTATGTCGAATGGTGGACGGAAAAGTCTGGCTATGAAGGGGTCAGACATTCAAGCTGTGCTGGAGTGGCCTATCCCCACCTGCGCCAAGGAGGTCCAGAGATTTTTGGGATTAGCAAATTACCATCGGTCATTCGTAAAATCTTTCGCCGATATCGCAGAACCGCTATTTCGGGTGGAAGGGAAAAATGGGTTTACCTGGGGCGTCGAACAACAAAACGCGTTTGAAGAACTAAAACATGCTTTGACTCATCCGCCCGTGTTAGCTCTCCCAAATCAATCTGACGATATCATTGTTGATACAGATGCTTCGAATCTGGCCATTGGAGGTGAGCTGATCCAGGTCCAAGATGGAGAGGAGAAAGTCATCGCGTATGGCAGTTACGCTGTAACGCCAGAGCAGCGTCGGTATTGCGTAACGCGAAAGGAACTGTTAGCTGTAGTTAGGTTCTGTAGACAATACCGCTACTATTTACTGGGAAGACCGTTCGTG
>JBEVXV010001119.1:0-8247 GCA_040505915.1 Sedimenticola sp.
TTATAGCCATTTTGCATCCATGGACACAACTGTTAATGACATCAAGGTTAAAACTGGAGAACCAGATATGTGCAATCCCAGTAGCTTTCAGAATGTGTCTGATATTCTTTTTAATCTTGGACGGAGGGCTGGGATTAAGCCATATGGTGAAGGTGAGCGGCAGTGGTTGTTTTTAGAGTGTGATGGAGGGATCTATACTTTAGTAGAGAAACTTTTATTCAATGTCTTACACTGTACTATTTGTGAAGAATCATTTTATGGCAGTGAAAGCTTCCTTGAACACAAATGTAGCATTTTATACGATGTTACCCCACAGCATGAGTTTGGGTGGTTAGTTCCCATGCCTGGACTGCTTCACATTGAGATGAATGCATGCAAGTCATTTTTCGAACTCAACTGGGACATTTTTATGGAAGACATTTGCAAAACATTAAGCTTTAAATCCCCTCGTGCTTTGGAGTTCGCCAAAAAATGTTCTGACCACCATAAGACATTCAAAATAGTTGAAATTCTGTATATTGCTGCTACAGATGAATTGTTAGTCCCGTATGTCAGGCACTGCATCCGAAATAATAGTTCTCCATCAGTTGATGGTTATTGGGACTGGTCAGCTGCAGTTGTGAACCCAAATTACCATTACACCCAGCAAATGGTTTTCACCTTCTTGCACAGCATAATGCTATTCCGAGTTGGCTGTAGGCATGGGAACGGCGATGCAACAGTCGCAGGTAGAGACAAACTCGCTTTGTTATTTTATGGCCGGAACCACCCGAGATACCGAAGGATAATGACTGTAAATAAGTACATTGAGAAAATGATGCCTCCTTCTCTCAACGATCTAGTGCACTCGTCATTAACCCTTAGCAGAGTGGGTAATGCGGGTCATTACCAGGGTGGGGATGCCTGTTTGGAGGAAATCAACAAAGAGGCGAAGTCCTGGGTTTCCCCAGTCGGTGTGCCCACAGAGAAGGAATGGGAGAAAGTTTTCAGGAATTTGGACAGCTTGAATAAGGTATTCATGTCTTGTATAATCGTGATATTTAATTCTTTAACACTTGCTTCATAACATGCAGTATATATAAATGGAACAAATTGCATGCATAACGTAACATAAATTGTAGGCGAGTATAATAGTTAACTAAATAAATAATTATGATTGACTAGATATATACGATTGACATTTGAACTGACTGCAACAGAAACTCAAATAATTAATGCTAGGTTAAAAACAATAGTGCTAGGTTTAATTATTTTAAACCGAGCTCTAATTAAATTAATGCTACATATAGGTTAAAATCAATTAGAGCTCGCTATAATTAATTAAAGCTGGAATTAATTGAATTCAACCTAGCTATAATACAATTAACCATTAATTATTTATTGCTAGCGTTAATTGATTTAAAGAGAGCATTAATTGAATTAAAGCTAGGTTAAAAACTATTTTTGCCAGCCTTAATTAATTTCGAGAGAGCAATAAATGTATGTCTTTTTGAGCTCTCTGCAATTCATTAAATGCCCAGTCTAATTGTTTTGAACCTAGCTCTAAATCATTTTAACCTGGCTTTAAAGCAATTTATGCTCTCTGTAATTCAATTAATGCTTGCAATAATTGAATTAATGCTCTCTTTAATTCAATTAGTGCAGTCTTTAATTCTATTAAACCTCTGATTTTATTAAATCAAATAATGCTGAATTCAAATATGTTAATTTGAAGAGAGCATTAATAGATTTGAAGAGACCATTAATTGATTTATAGAGAGCATTAATTGAATTTGAGCTAAAACGTTTATACATCTATCAGAAAATGGAATGTAAATATAAATATCAAACCATCCGTTATTGTGTTTATTGTACTATTCAAAATATTTGGTCTGTTTGAAGTTAGCATGGAGTCCGTCGGACTGCACACACTTTAAACATACCATAGGTTTTACAAAGCACAATAAACGCAATAGCCAATGGTTTTATGCCTTAATTAAAATCGATCAACAATACCCGTCTGTATATGACCTTGCTGTTGAAAGGACGTAAAACCCCATTAAACAAACAAACTATCAGCAATAAATATGGCAAAAAGTTTTACTATTTATTCCCGAAGCTAGATATCTCATAAACTTGAGTAGATATCTCATATATTATATAATATAGCTACTAAATAAATAGGCTATGTTAATTAAAACAGTATATATAATATATCTACTAAACTTTTGTAGATATCTCATAAATTATATAAATAATAATTCAGATATCTTATAAAGAATATAATATATCTACTAAACTATATTAGATATATTATATACTTGTATAAAAATGAATATAATATATCTTATAAAGTATCTACTAATTTTTATAAGTAAGATATCTTGTTTTGGGAATAAATAGTAAAATGGCGTGCCATAAATAACACCCACTCACCAAAAAAAACACCAGTATTCCAAAAACATGAGAGAGTTTGAGGATATGTTGTGCTGTAGAGCTAAAGAAGCACAGTGGAACCTCTCTAAACCGACTAAGGATGGGAGGGTATGCGAGTCATTGGTACCAAGCCTAGTTGTGCATATGGTCAATGCGTTCTGCTCGGTCCATATGGTCAATGCGTTCTGCTCGGTCAATTTTTCACTGAGTTATGGCCCATTGATTTTTTTATACATTTAGTATAATATTATATATATAATGATTTTTGTCCGTGCTATTTCTCAGCACACATTGGCAGAACATCAATGAAACTTCATGTGAGTCAGTGCGTTCTGCTCGGTCAATTTTGCAATGAGTTATGGCCCTTTGGTCTGCTCGGTCAATTGTTATTTTTCCTTTGATGTGTCAAAGCGGCTTGAAACAGGCCACACTTTCTGTGACAAGGCGGTGTGGCGTGGGGGGGGGGGGGGGGGGGGGGGGGGGTACTCACCACCTTCAGTGATATCTCTAGTTATATATGCTATATGGTGACCTAGCTTAGCTGTTACTGACATTAAGTTTACTGGATATCCGGTTTAGAGAGATTACACTGTACATGTATTGAGCTAGTACTGGGTACATGCTAAGTGTGGATATTTGTGTTTTGGACACAGGAACTTTAGTGATGGCAGAGACTTAAGGTTTATTATTTCAATTCCTGCACACTTAGCATGCACCCAGTACTTGCAACCATCCCTGTCGCACCCAATCCATGTTGCAGACTTCTTGCCATTGGCTTTCCGAAAATTTGCATCGGCCTTGCTATTGTAGATTACCTTACAAGTTGCACACTTGTTGTTGACCCTGTCATTAATAACTTTTAGTGACAGGGTCTTTTGCCGCTTTCCCGGCAGGTTATGAATTTTTACTGGTGTTTTCTTTGGTGTGTGGGTAATGTTGGTGGTCTTCTCCCGCAGCACCGTCCTTGTTGTAATTCCAGTGTCGCCTGCTGTCTGAGTCTTAACATGGCGTCTGCCAACTGCAGGGGCTTCAATCTGCACTTTTCTCCCGCTCTCCGACACGACATACGCTCTGACTTCAGCTCCGCACATTGTGTGGAGCGCTTCTGCCTGAAATATGTTATTAATAACATTTTCATATTTAGGTACGGAAAAATTTCATCACAATGGCGACGGGCGAAGGAGAGCGCATTCAACATTCCACTATACCAGTCGTGGAATATTCAGAGATAATGCCTGTGAGGGAACTTTTCCGCACACAAAACTACCTCATGAAACCCATGGAAGTGGAGACCCACACCAGTCTGGATCACAGTATAAAACTTTCTGAAAACCTCCACAATTTCACTGCAGAGGCAGAGGAGCGTAGGAAGTTGTTCTACGAGAACATGCTGGACGCTGATGGTGACATCCATGTCCCGATTGTTTATGTTACAGAGCAGGAAATGATTGATAAGACATCCTTGTCTAGTCAATCAATTCCTGCAATTCAAAAGCAAATATTTTTATTGTTTGAAGACATGACCGACAGTGAGTCAAAACTCATGGAAGAACTATTTAACAAAACCGTCCGAGGCAAAAGGAAAGCGACCTACATTGACTTTTATCATTCATTGAAACAGGATATATAGCTTTATCTCATTCAAGTCGAGATACGCCTATAGGAGTATAATAATATTTGGATATTTATGCCCCCAAACTTGAAAAGTTGGGGGGCATATAGTGTTCGGACCGTCCGTGTGTCCGTCCGTCACGGTTAAGAAGATTTTGGTTGAGAAGATTGTAAGAGTTTCTCATATTTTTTTTATTTTTTTTTAGGCTTAGACTTATGTCCGATAGGCCACATTTCTTGTTTCCTACTATTTTTCTCATTTCTTCTCGTAAGTATATGTTGTGACTACTCATTTGAACCATCTTGACAAAACGGTTCAAATGGTGATCACAATATATACTTATGATAAGAAATAAAAAAAATATTTAGAAACTTACGACCAGCAACATGGAGAATCCTTAGACTTGAATGGGTTAAAAAACATGTGCATACAGTAAATCTACCTGCTTCACAAATGTTTGCAGGCGCTTTGAGAAAGTTTTCTGGCGGGCCCGCTTCTCAATGATGTAGCCCTCAGGTATTGGACCGGTGTGATGTGTCTGTAAGATAATTCAATTTTTTATGCCCCACCATGGTAGATTTACCTGAAAACTTAACATTTGCAGATTGTTATGCCCCCGATCTTGAAAAGTCGGGTGGCATATAGTGTTCGGACCGTGCGTCCGTCCGTGTGTCCGTCACGGTTAAGAAGATTGTAAGAGTTTCTCATATTTGGACAGCCCTGTGCATTTGTGGTCCGATAGGCCACATTTCTTGTTTTTTTACTATCAAGGCATCGGGTGGGGCATCCGTGTTCTATGAACACATTTTCTATTTTAATATAACATACGTGAGAGAAAAGTGGCCATTTGGCATTTCTAACCTGTGTATGCCCAGATCAATTTGTAGCATCATGCAATATTACCATTATCTGTCGCTGAGTGAGTAAAGGGGCAATGCCTTGCGCCATTTCATGATTTGCAATGGCTGACAAAAGGGACCTTACAGCATTTGTGACCAGCGTAGGCCCTGGTCAGACTGCGCAGGTTGATCTGGAGCCACGCTGGTCGCACATGCCGCAAGGTATCGGAGTTGGGAATGTTCATCAATAATCTTTCAATTATGTCTGTGAAATTAAAGACATGAATGGTTATTGAACTTAGGAATGTAAGGAACTGGTACATGGATCGTAGATGGCATTATGTTGTACTGACCTTCTTTGCCATCTCCAGTGGCACAATCTCTACAGCTTCTATGATTGGCTGGCTACATTGCATGTCTTCCGTTTCCACATCTACTGTCGATTGCTGAAAAGTAGTTGTAAAAAGATAGCATGTTAGCCCTGTGTCATCGGGGAGGGGATCGAGGGGTGCGATCGAACCCCCTTTTCATTCATCAATCTATTCAATTACTGTATGGCGACCAGTCAGCCTGGTAGGGTCAAGAGTTGGTTGGTACATGTAAATGTACATGTATAACAGTATATACAGGGAATTAGACTGCAAAATATTTCAAAGGCGGGGATATTAAATGTCCACCAGTTTGCCCACCCTATTGGCTCTGTAGGAAACCGCTGCTCCCACCCCATGAATCAGACAGGATTTAATTCCGAGAGTTGCAATTTAGACAGTTGATTTAATTTGTCTAAACCCACTGGGTTTCACCGCCACCCAGGCTGAGAAGACATTGATTGGTACATTATTACTTGAAACAAACACTTTAGATACTTATCATAAGCACTCAATGAGTGATTGAGGTGCTCATGGTTTGCATTGGCCAACAACTCGATACACTACCGCTTGCATTAAGCTTGCCAATTACCAGTTACTAAGAACGATATTGGGTATCTACTGGTAATGTGAACTCTTAATCAAACAGCTTGATTGGCCGAGCCTGAGCCCAGCTCAGGCTCAACCAATCAACCTCCTTGATTTCAAGTATACACATTGAGTTCATGTCCAACGTGTGGATAACCGTTGGCAATTTAATGCAAGCGGTGGTGTAACTGGTGGCATATGGGCCCGCCTCTGGAACTATATCTCCATTATTGTATCACTTCACTGAGCCAATTTGGGTTTCAATAAAGTGTGGTATCTTCGGTAAATGTTGTCTTTTGTTTTCAGAGTAGTCACAGAAATTACTTTACAGTGAAATACTACAGCGTTGCAAAATCTCTATCAGTGAAGATATGTGATGCAATAATGGAGATAATTCCAGAGACGGGCTATGTAACTGAATATGTATAATTTTACCACGTTGTCACATGCATATATGTGGTCTGGTGCCTCAAATGTTGTTTCTTCTGGTGCCTCATTCATGTAAGTTGCTGGTGATGATTCCATCTTTCACAATCTGCTATTAAAAAGATATAAACTGTGGTTTAATTTGAATGTGACCTAAGACAAGTTTAATACACATGCATGTTGCATTCAGTATTCAGGAATTCATGATGTGTCATCTAGCCAAAGTAGTTGTTTTAATCTGGATGTGAGACTAGCATAGCCACAGACTCTCATCAATGCATATGCTGCTTGGATTAGAGCACAATTGTGGCTGTGACCGGAGAAATGGGGCTTATGGCATTTCTGGTCATTCTACTTCCTTATAAATCTGCTAGCACACTCTTGCATCTTGATAATAATATACACTCTTTGTTACAACCATGACAGGTGGTCGAGCAATGAAATGGCGAATAGCATAGGTCCAGATCAGACTGTGCGGATGCATAACCCATAAACCCCATTTCTCCAGTCACAGCCACACTTAGACAATGTGAATGTTTAATTATTGCTATAATGGCTAAGTAATGTAACGCTTATTCCATGAAATGTTGTTTGACATGCTTCGTTGTCCTATGACAACTCTTGGTAATATATAACAAATCAACAGAATAAACTGTTGAAGAGATTTATTTGATCATTTTCATGACTTGGATGTGCCTTGATAATAAAAAGATGTATATGGTCATTCGGCTGATAAATGGTATCTTTATGACATTTGTGGCCAATATATATCCTGATAATAATCTTACTCTTACAGTTAACTATAAACATATCGATCAGAAACTGCTACTCATGAACATAAACAATGCTGCATTGACTGACTGCATGGCGACCAGCGTTGGCCCTGATCGGACAGCTCTGGGGCTATGCTGGGCGCACATGTGGTAAGGTACCTTTTCTCAGCCGGGGGCCCCATATATATATATATATATGACTATAATGTATGTCACTGTAGACTGTTACAAGTGCTGGACCAATTTAAAGTTTGTTGTGATAGTTCATTAGTTGAACTAAACTGTTCTACTTGTTATGCTAGTACACTGCCAGTCTGGGTGGTGAAATAGAAAAAAAAACCATACTGGCTATAGGCTGATAGGTGAGCCAAAAAATAAGCGCCTGAATATTTGACAACAACAACAACAACAACAATGGACGAACTAGAGGGATTGATTTGGATGTCATTCCATCTACATTTTAGTGTAGATTACACAGCTATGCCACTTCAAAGTTATTTTACAAACTTGTAAGTAAGTAAGTAAAAATAATGTATGTTTGTGTTTCCAGCATTTGTAGCTTCAAAGTGCCCCGGTGAACTTTTTTATACCTCCGGTTTTGTCGTATTAAAATTTGATGCTCTTCCAGATGGCGCTGTTTAAAAAGAGCGATAACCAAACACTTTTTGCGCGGAAACGGTTCAAAAAGATAACCATCATATACTGTCTCCGAATCGGGAGACATTCCCTCTATGTGGGGACAACATGTTACATTTCTGATGCTAAAAACCTCCCGATCGGGAGACTTTTACCATTGTCTCCCGATATGGAGAATGTCTCCGTTTTGGTGAATTTGGCCCCACTGGTCGATTCGCCCCGATTTTAAAACTTTGGTTGGATACGGTTACAAATATGGGTTGACGTGGGTCGTTTCGCCCAAATTTTTACATTGCGAACATCAGACATTCACTACACGCAAACATAGTTATTATAATAATTTCTTGGCATAATAGTTATTAATACCGGAACAGTCCCCTTGAATGCCGTATAGCTAAACAGCGAAAGCAACATTCCTTTCGCGAAAGGAAGATTGTTCTACGAAAGGAAGGTTTTAATGTAGTTTAAATCAATATTAGTTCAACTAAGCTAATATGCGTACAGTTAAATCAGTGTATTTTATATGTTTATGTAGAATTTGATATTATGGGATGTAGAATTTATATGTTGGGCATTAGATGAAGGACAGA
>JBEVXV010001120.1:0-3469 GCA_040505915.1 Sedimenticola sp.
TTGTTATTTGCAGTTTATGCCTGATAGAAATGTACAGGCTACACAAGCGAAACTGAATGTAGAATTGATTGACTTCGATGAACATTTTCAGAATCTGATCGATACAATGAACAATGATCCAGGTCACATATGGACCTCTGTTGAATTACACGAAAAGTACAATGACAATGACAATATAAGTAGGAGAGAGCTAATGTCAAAACTGCAAAATCACTTTGGAGAAACTCTTGTCAAGCTTGACATCTCTGGCTGTGCTAGTCTGTTTTGCTTTAAAGCTCATCTACCAGAAAACCTACGATTAGTCACTGCAGACGATTCGGAAGAGTCGGTCATGGTAGGTAAATTGAAAGACAAGATAGTTTCAGAATGTCAAGGTTTACCTCGGGTTACCGACTATGACATTGGCCAATTTAGAAAGTCGAAAACCATAGAAAGCACCAGCCCAACACTCCTAAGTTTTGTGGCCAGCATGGTGTCACATGGAGAAGTCACAAGAGCCTCTATTACCCTGGCACAATCAATTCAGGCACACATAACAAAATCATACAATCAAACCACATTGGGCCTAGCCGTAAAATTGCATCACCGATTTGGATCGAAAGAACTGGTGTCACTATTACACCAGTCTGGAATCACAGTTTCGTACGACGAGGTACTCAGATTTAGAACATCAGTGGCCATATACACAGGAAACCAACCATATACATTTAGAGGCCTGTCTGAAAATGATGGCAAACTTGCATCGTGGGTTGACAATTACGACCTTAACATTTTCACGCCTAATGGTTGTAGAGAAACACATGCGTTAGCGGTCGAAGTGACACAACAGCCACTCATTCGAGTGGATGAGAACGCAGATATTGAACCTGCAGATCCAATCATTCCTAGAGTTAGTAAGGCAGAAGTTGACCAAACAAAACTCAGTGAAGTGTCGCCAATTGCAATTCAGCACTACGAAGGTCCAAAGAGACCACTACCACCAGCGACCGACGATCATTATGGACTACCTTACCACGTGGTAGAAGAAAGACTCAATGACATCAGCAATGCACTGAAAGCTGATGTTGAATGGCTGACTAATACAGAGACTGCTGATGATGATAACCCACCTGCTGAGTGGTTCGGTTATATGAACCATTTAGCCAGAGAAAACGGATTTGTATCCAAAGCCACACGATACATATATGGTCCATTGATAGATGCTACACCTAGCCACCCAGACACAATTCTTACTAGCATTCTATTCATAGAAGAATTCATGAAGTCCCATGGTCAGAAATATGTACACATTGTTGCTGATCTACAACTATTCAAAGTGGCTATTCAGATCAAATGGTCAGACCCAATAAGGTGGAAACATCTATTGGTTAGGCCTGGAGGAATGCACACCCTGATGTCATTCCTTGGATGCATTGGTGGCCTGATGAAGGGTTCGGGATTGGAAGAAATATTGAATTCTGCCTACAAGGGCGTGAGTAGCATGTTGAATGGAAAAGCTTGGCCAAAAGCTCTCAGAGGCTATCGTATGATTGTAACCGCGCTACTAAAAGACTGTGTTCTGTCTGGTAAAATCACACACGAGGCCATCGATGAAGTACTTCAGTCTGTCCGGTCATCCAAAACCAGCCGTTTGTGGATTGACTGTTTCATATACCCGGTAGTCATAGCTCATATGTTTGTTAGAGCAGAGCGGGAAGGCAACTATATCTTGCACATGTTTTGCATGACGAAGATGTTGCCATATTTCTTCGCTGCAGGGCACTGGAACTACGCAAGGTATATCACGTGCCATCTGACAGAGTTCCTGACACAGGTTGATGAAGACGCACTTGCAACATTCTACATGGGTCATCATGTGTGCAGACACAAGGATGGGTGCTGGAACGGCGTCTTCTCTGATCAGTTCGGTGAACAGACGTATATTCGTTATGGCAAAGCCAAGGGGGGATTGGTTGGGTTGACATTGTCCCCTGATCAGGTCGCACGCTGGGTTCTATCCTACCATGTCTGCAACACAGTGTCTCAAGCTATGGACGACATGTTCCATGATCGCGAGGACGATGAGTATGATTCCAAGACAAACAAACACAAAGAAGAGGGAGATAAAAGAAAGAAACTTGATCTTGCAGACAGAACGAAAATTACCAATGAGCTAGAACGATATCCCCACCCACTACAGCAGACTGATGCAGATGTTCTGCTCAATGTGGTAAATGGTCGTGTTGCAGATGAGAAGGTGAATGTTCATGATGCGTTGTCAATTGGAGAGCGCATGGCAGCAGAGTTCAGAGAATGTTTGCCTACCGGTTTCTACAATGTTATCCATTCTAAAGTTGTGACAATGGAAGCAATGAAGAGAGGGGTAAAAGTGGGGGACACCACAGTCTATGACATGGAAAAGCTATATGGACGGTTACTGGTCTTGTCGCAAAAACGGGACGTCTCGTTGGAGAGTATGTTGTGCTTTGAGCTGGCACCGCTGCCACCTGCCATATTTGACGATTATGGAAGCATGCGTAAAAGCTCAAAATCACAACTGCTCCACAAACTTGCAGTTTGGTCAACAGAAATCACTACACCCGATGCTCAGGTGATAGACGGAAATGAAATGTTGTATCGGATAACATGGCCAAAGACAGGCACAGTCAAACATCTGCATCAGACTTTCGTGCGGGCTGTAGAAAAGGAACATAGAGTCATTGTAGTGTTTGACAGATACGTAGATGGTTCTATTAAGACACATGAGCGCCTCCGGAGAACGGGTTCAAGTGCATGTCCCACTCTTAATCTCACCCTTGAGACAGCCTTACCTGCTCGAGATTCGATCATGAAAAGTACACACAACAAAAGATCACTGATTAGCGTGTTTTGTGCCGAACAGACGCCCTCCAATCTGACGATGGTAGGTGAAGAGTCCGAGTACAGGCATGAGGAAGCTGACTGCATCATCATCAGCTATGTCTTGTCTCTTATCAGGCAGAAGTACGAGCACATTCAAATAGTGTCTGATGACACAGACGTGTTTGCCTTGCTTGTGTTCTTCTGTTGGAAGTGGCACTGCACGGTACAACTGTCCATGAAGAAGTCTGATGGGAGACTTATTGACATCAATGCAACCGCTGAGAACCTCGGTTCTAAGTCGACCCAACTCCTTGGTGTGCATGCAATTACTGGATGTGACACTGTCAGCTACCTGTTCGGCAAGGGGAAAGCATCCGCTGTTGCAGCCATGGTGAAACATGATGTTGGACTGGAGATACTTGGAGAACGTACCGTATCTCTGGAAGATACCATCAGCGTTGGGCATAAGTTTGTCGGTGTCCTGTATAAAGGAAAACAACCACATACGTCCATGAACCAACTAAGGCACACCATCTTCATGAGTAAGAGGGATACTCCCAAAATAAAGACATTACCACCAACAGATGCTGCACTCAACGAGCACGTAAAACGAGCTCACCTGCAGACT
>JBEVXV010001121.1:0-3043 GCA_040505915.1 Sedimenticola sp.
TTACCCCCGCTACAAGTTAAAGGTCCTCCTTTAACAAAACAGTGACTAGAGTTTACGACAAATTTTGTCACATGTTAATATAAAAAAGAAAATCATTTTACTCGAGCTAGAATATGCCATCTTTAACCATGCTCAAAACAACAATTTCCTGTGCCGCACTTCACAAACAGTGACACATGAACACATCTTGGTATAACTCGTGGTAAAAACTTCACCAACATGTAACACATAAAAATGTAATATGAATCACTTTGTGATTAAATGAGATGATGAGATCATTTGGAAACAAGACATTATTAATAATAAATAATAATAATTTAGTGCATATCACACACTAACCTCACTGAGATCATATTAAAAAAATGTATTTCTCGTACATACACGCATCTCGGCATAATACTGACTGCAGACAATAGACTATGGTAAAGGAAGACTGAAAATTCGCACAACATAAAATGACTAGATCAAACTCTCAGCATTGATTTTAGCTTAAAGTATAACCCTATAAGTAAAAATATATGTACACAAACACAAATGTATGAACATCATATTAAAATAAGAATATCACAGAAAATATAACACTTTCACTGCTGGTTTATGAGCAATACAAAATTATCTGATAACACCTGATACAGCCATCTTAGACCTATTCACTCTTTTACATTACCAAACGTATACGCTAACGCTTAAAACTGTACCATAGTAAAGATAAATACTTCATCAATACAGTAGCACGAAGGCTAGGATATTAATCTAACACCTATTAAATATGAAAAAAAACATTATCCAAGACTTTAACACATTGGAAAACTTCAACAACAACAAAAATAAAATCACTTAACCCTTTACACCAGTGATGCGGTTACTCTGGTAAATAAAACACTCTCAACTAAAAATAGGTTTGGCACACCACAATACATACTAATTAAACTAGCTATCAACTATATATACTATAAAGACCTATCTCCACCTGCTCTTGATAATGCGCCTGTCGCTTCCCCTCTGATAGGCAGGGCTTCTGTGTCGTCGGCGATTTTCCTTGCTAGACTCGCGACTTCTCTCTCTCCTTGGCGATCGTTGCCGGGGGTTACGCTCTGTCAGTGGGGACCTGTCTCTGGACCTGGGTTCCTCTCGCTCTTTCATCGGCGCTGGTGGAGGCGGAACATAAGAGGGTATGTGTGGAGGTTGAACCAAGGCTGGCATCGGTGGAGGTTGACTGAAGGCTGGAACCCGTGGAGGGGGAAAACTGGTATATGGAAGTACAGCGGGAGCCTGGGGAAGAGATGCTGTCGCAGTGGAGGTGGTGCTGCTCGGCAAAGACACCGGTACAACGGCAGGCTGTTTGGCACAGACGGCGGCCAAGTTCACTACCAACTTCGCCATGTGCTGGGTGCTCTGGCACGTCTCTATAAAGCTGTCCTTCAACCCCGACATTGTGGTCTGCAGGGTCTTGATGGCACTCATCAGCTCCTGGTGCCTCTGCTCGGCGCGGTCCTCATGGGCTGATGAGCTGCTGGACGAGGAGGATGATGTGGCGCACGAAGGAGACAGCGACTTGGGCGCAAGGGCCCTGCACTCCTCCCTAGTCGGCAGGCTGTCCAGCACGTCCAAGCTCTCTGACTCTGCTGGTGCTGGTTGGGGTGGTGGTGTTGAGGGAGTGGGCACTGCTGGCAACTGGGGACATAACTGTGGTTCCGGCTCTGGTGGCGCCGCAACAACTGGGCTGGCGGCTGTCGCCACGCCCTCTGTCGAAGGTTGTCCCGAACTCAGCAACCCGACAAGCTGTTGGAGTGGGGCCAGATACTGCGACACATCTACCACCGTCTGCACAGAAGGGCTCAATGTCCTCCAGTCGAGACTCTGCTCCACTGGTGCTGCAGATGAAAAAGGTACTGCCATCGCCGGAAGGGTCGGAGGTGGCGACTGCTGCAGTTGAGTCGGTGGCGACATCCGAAATGTTGGCGTTGGCGAGGTCATCGGCACAGCTACCTCAGCACCTAACTGTGGGCTCATGGCGGTGTCCAGGTAGGTGACCTCCATGGCTTGTGCGATGAAATCGCCCCTCTTGGAAGCTGCCGCCTGCCAGTGCCGCTGACTCTCTGCCGCCGACAATGCCGCCACATCCCTCTCGGATATCACGTAGGGTGCCCTGTGGGGTAGATTTATTTACAAAATTTACTAACAGGACAGTTACAATATCAGTATACAAACAGACTACGGATATGCACTTCCTTTAAAATGAACTCAGACTCTATGAATTTGAAGGTGAGGTTCGGGGTTCGACCCCGTCGACCCGTCTGTAAATAGCTCTTGACGCTGAACGGACGTAAAACCCCATTCAGTGAATTGGTTACTTTCCGCACATCTACCAAGACCGAACTCCTGCTCATGCAAACATATCAGTGAGGTATAACTGGGGTATGGGCTGGTTCTCCCCCTGTTGACTGACTGCACGCCTTATGGTTTGACAACTATGACAGTCGAGCTTACTGGATTTATGTGATTGTGTAACATAAAAATGACGGATGAGCTATCGCATACCGATTCTCGATGAGGTAGTCCACATCCTCGTGGACTCCTTTCTCCCGAAGGACGGCCTTGTGGCGGGGATAGCTGTGGACGTGTTTCTCCAGATCTTCCCGCTTGAACGATCTGAAGAGGCACCACTTGCAATAGAATGGCACCGCATCCAGACTGACGTGCTCCTTCAGGTAGTGGTTATACACCCGGTACCTTGCCTCGATGAAGGTCTTGTCACTGCGGTGGAGGCACTTCAGGCACTGATACGCCCGTCGACGCTGACTGGTCGATACTATTGACGACATGTCGGTGATGCTTTAGATGCGTAGAAACTGAAATCATACAATAACCACGTTTCAGCAACATGTACTATGGCCATACAAGTATTTCTATTCCCATCACCACTTCTTCTGTAACCTAATTAAAATAAGGATAACACATAAGCCGCAGTTCCCTTTTCTTCTCTCCTCTCTACAAAACCTCTAAATACTTTACGTTTCGATCATCCATTTAGTGGAGCATA
>JBEVXV010001122.1:0-381 GCA_040505915.1 Sedimenticola sp.
AATGGAACACCGCATGCAGGTACTGGATTTATGGAAAGGGGTCTAGCAATTTCTTTATTAATGTTTATTTGTTATAAATTAAGATAGACCAAACCTCACTGACTAAACAGATTTTGGTGGTCAATTAATTTACCAATCACTGATTTATAATAGTACAAAGTACGACAGGACCAATATCTACAACTGATAATTCACTTGCAGATAAAATACCAACTTGGTTAATGATATTTAAATTATACACGGTATCAAAGGATACAAACTGAAATTAAAATACAAATGTGAGAAACCATAAATATTATTAAAGGATACCGCCTGAAATAAAACAAGAAATACAGTTGCTCACCTGATTCTAATGATACGGGAATTCTAGAAAATGTTAAT
>JBEVXV010001122.1:391-3402 GCA_040505915.1 Sedimenticola sp.
TATCCTAAAATTGGTCTAAATTGTATAAAATTAATAATTCCTATCATTTACTGTTTATTTCCGGGTTATATTTGTTGTTATTCGAAATTGGTTAACTGCGCCATTTCCTGCGCAGGCACTCTGTCCGCTTCCGGATTTCTAAATCGAGAAAGACTTAATGGCGGCCTTTCCCAGAAATGAATTTACCAAACAGAAAGTAAGAACAATTAAAATAGTCGGAAAGGCCGAAATAAATTTATTTCCGATAATTTTTATGTAAAGAAAAACTATACCACGTTGGAATGGGATCTAAAAAGTTTACCAATACCGTTAGACAGGACGATTTCTCGAATCCGGTCTAATTGACGATGAACCAATTAGGTCAATCTTAGAAAAAGTTGGAAATCTATTTTGGGCTTCCAAGTTTAGCAACATTCGTTGCCGACGACGCCAATATTGTCGACCTATCCAATCGACATGTGTGTAGGACACTACTCGCTACAGGGATTACTCACCTGAAGCACTTCTTCGGCGATTGCTCGAACCAAGAATATGTTATTCCGTAAGGCACCAGTAAAACACGTGTGTCTGTTACAGAGGTTAAATCTTATCTGCCGTCTACTGGTGACACGAGGGCGGAGTTAACGCAGTGCTGGTGCCGCGTCCAATCAGGTTGGCCGTAGCCTTGCGACCCGTGACGTAGATAATGAGATGTAGCGCCAAAATGTCAAAGTCTCGCAGGGTGAAGCAACACCAATCTTCCAAGGTCAATGACCACCAATTACCACATTCCCCCCTGTTTTCTGAACTCCGGAGTCAACCAACATTTGCAGCGGAAGCTGGGTTAACCAACAGGGTTTGGCTGATGGTGTCGGGGAGAGGGTCTTGATTCATTGATCGCTCTTGGGTGGTGATAGCCTATGGAGTGCTTTCCAAGTGCAATAAAACCGCTGTTGCAATGTATACTCTTCCCGGAGCCGGGTCAGACGATTATCATGGATCCTTTGACTTAGTCAGGTCATTTTCCCTTCGCGGTTTGTCAGGTCTGTAGTTGTACGGTCCTAGTAAAAATACCCAGACATGGTTTAAACCGATGTGGGTGGAGTCAGTTTGGTAGTTGTCCTCCGGGCGGCATATAAACACCAGGTCACTGAAAATGCCGCCTCAGCGCTGGTACATCCTGTACAACCGCCGCCCATTCTCACAGGTTGAGCGGAGAATCAAGGCGATCATCTCCACCCGCACCTGGGAAACACAACGGGCCACCTCTCCAATGTAGGCCGGTGAACAGGTCCTCAAACCTGGCAGCATGGGCATGTAGGGGGCGTCTGTTTCCAGAAGTAGACGGTCTGCCGGCACGCGTCGTAGGGCCTCCTTCTGGCCAGTCCCAAAGCTGGCTACTTTGCCCGTGAACCCGAAGTAGCAGTTGGTGAAAGCCGTCCGCCATTCCTGCAGCTGCTGGATTCCACCGGTGAAACAGTGAAGGTGGATACGCTGGTCCTTACTGCAATGGCGCTTCACAATTTCCAGGCAGCGAGTGGACACTTGAGCCAGGTGACGGTCCGTCTTGGTCCCTCGCAAGTGGAGGACGAGCGTGAAGTTAGGGGTACACAGGCCTAGTACGCTGTTGAGCACCTCTTCTTGGCGAGGCCAGGTGTCCGGGTGGCAGCTAAAATCTAGTCCAACCTCACCTAAAGCTCGGACTCCCCGGGTCTTCAGGAGCTTTTCCAGTTGCCCCTCCTGGTCTTTGGTAAATCGGGACGCATGCTTGGGGTGCACTCCCACCGCGACGGCGAATGGGGTGTTCCGGATTGGCAGTCGCTTGTAGTTCTGGGGGTCGCAGAAGACCATCACCCCGCCCACCAACTTGACAGGCTGCCCAATCGGCACTTCCGTGGGCTCATTAATGGCCTTGAGGGTTTGGTCCCAGGTTTCATTTAGATGATATGCCAGCCGGTCTAGGTGAAAATGGCTGTCGAAGGCGTCCATTTCCCTAGTAGTGTCCGTTGCTGGCAAGTTCCGGGGCTCAGGGGTCGGCTGTAGAGACACCATCTGAGCACTAGATGATGCGCAGGCCCTTGCCAGGTCAGCAAACGTTCGGGGCCCATGGTCCACTCCGACTGGCTCATCCTCAGGGGTTCTCTCAGGGGTGCCGTCAAGGACCTTGCTTGGGAGTGGGGCATCCAATGTTGCCCCGCTGGTCCTCTCTGGGGCAGCCAACGAGGGGGATCTCTCGTCGAGGTCGGCCGTTAACAGACCCTCTTCCTCACTGCGGATTGGGCTCGGGGTCAGCGGAAACAGAGGCCCACTGTGGCTGGAGCTAGGCGTCCCCAAATAATCTAGCAGTGGTGAAGTGATGGAATCCACATTTGCCACTGCTACCATCGAGGGCTCACTCGAAGCACCTACTGGCTCTGCCTCTGTCACGTCCATTGGCTCGGGTTCTAGTCCCACTGACCTAGTGTTCAACGGTGGGGAGTTCTTCTGTAGAACGAGCGACTGGTTCAGATGGCTCTGGAACTCCAGTAATGAGCCAGTCGGCACTACACTCCCATCAGCCGTGGTCAATATGATGGATGGGGCATGCGAAGGCTCCACAACCGGTGGGTGACGCTCGGGAAATGTGGGTGGCGGGAGCATCAAGGGTTCTGTCGGAGCGGGTGTTGAATCTGAGGGCTTGTGGGCACTCTCCGTTGGACGACTGGCCCGGTTCAATACCCTCAAGGCCCGGCTGGGACGCTGTCTTCCCAATTGCCTATATCTGCTGTGCAGTTCCTCACGCTGTTGCGGGGTAAGTTGGCCAAGCATGTACGCCAATGCCCTCCAGTACAGCAATACTGCGGGCGAGTTCATGGGCGAGAGGTGAAAACCATTCCTAGGAATCGGCCATCCAGTCACCTCGCACAAGGCCTCCATCCCGTTTTCTGATCAGCACTGGGGCCGCAGCCCATTCAGATACTGATGGCTGGATAACTTTTGCTTCCAGCATTTTTTCAAGGTTCGCTTTCTCCTCATCCACAAAGCATACGGGG
>JBEVXV010001122.1:3412-3725 GCA_040505915.1 Sedimenticola sp.
TTTCCCGGTAGAGCGAGTATCCAATCCAGGCGTCTTGTGGCATACGGAACCGCTCCTGCACCCAGTCCAGCAATTTCTGTAGGTCGGCTCCTCCAGTCAGGTAATAGCTGACATCCCGCAGGAATTGAGCTCGCTTGCGGTGTACCCGGTTACCATGGAGCTGTCGACGGTTGAGTCGCTGTAGAAGGACCGGCACGTGTCTACTGAAGATATGCTCCCTCAGAGGGGTGTTCCCGACCTCGCAATCCTCAACAGGGCAGGTCATCCGACTGCGTTTTGGCGAATGATCCTGTGTGACGTCTGCTTCACGTTT
>JBEVXV010001123.1:0-8719 GCA_040505915.1 Sedimenticola sp.
CTACTCCGGAGAGCAGGAGTTTATCAGGATCAGTTCTCTACTACAGAAACTGGTGATGAGGAGATGAGAGAGATTATGAGTGACAGTGAGCTGAGCGGTATCCCGGATGATGTACTGAATAAGGTGCGCAGCCTGGAAGGGGAGATACAGAAGGCGGTAATCGGCCAGCAGCAGGTGATTCGCGAAGTGGTTATCGGGCTGCTGGCGGCGGGTCATGTACTGGTAGAGGGCGTTCCCGGATTGGGTAAAACCCTGCTGGTACGCAGTATCGCCGCCACAGTCGGAGGCGATTTCAGTAGGGTACAGTTTACCCCTGACTTGATGCCGAGCGATATCAGCGGCCACATCATGTTCGATATGAAGAGCGATTCCTTTCGTGTACGCAAGGGGCCGGTCTTCTGCAACTTTCTCTTGGCGGATGAGATCAATCGTGCCCCGGCGAAGACACAGTCGGCGCTGCTGGAAGTGATGCAGGAGCAGCAGGTGACTATAGAGGGTCGCTCGTTCATCCTCGATAAGCCCTTTCTGGTACTGGCCACTCAGAACCCTATTGAGCAGGAGGGCACCTACCCCCTGCCCCAGGCGCAACTCGACCGTTTTCTGATGAAGGTATTTATCGACTACCCGACTCTGGACGAGGAGCATCAGATGGTGCGGCAGGTGACTAACAACGCGGTCGGTGATCAGCTCGATATCTCCGCCATCACCACCCTGCTTAAGCCGGAGGAGGTGGTTCAGCTACAGAACTATACTGCCAGCCTGGAGGTGGATGAGGAGATTGTTGCTTATGCGGTGCGCATTGTTCGCGCCGCCCGAGACTGGAGTGGCATAGAGATCGGCCCTGGTCCTCGCGGTAGTATCTCACTGCTGCGTGCCGGTCGTGCTCATGCGCTGCTGCAGGGCAACCGTTTTGTTACACCGGATGATGTCAAGGCGGTGGCACCGGCGGTACTGCGTCATCGCCTGAAGCTGACTACCGATCTGGAGATCGAGGGCTACAGCCCCGATGATGTGCTTAGGGATATTCTTGCCAACGTGGATGCCCCCAGAGTATGACCCCCAGTCGGCAACTACTGATGGTCTTTCTTCTGCTGACGGCAGTGGCGCTGGTGGCGGCGTTCCTACCCTGGTTGGGATCGTTCTGGTGGGCGCTGGCAGGGATCACCTCGGGTGTTGTGCTGCTCGACCTGATTACTGTTCATCGGCAAGTCGATATAGAGTTACGCCGCGAGATCAGGCACAGCATCCCTGTCGGTGCCTGGTCCCAGGTCACCTTGAGTCTGATAAATAGAGAACAACGTTCGTTTGCTGTTCGTCTTCACGACCATCACCCTGCCTGGTTCGAGGTTGAGACCCTCCCCTGTGAGTTGATCCTGCCTCAGCGGCAGAGAGCCAAGGTCAGCTACCGTGTCCGCCCACTGCGGCGTGGGGATGGTGACTTTCCCGGCTGCGACCTGCTGCTGCTCTCCCCCTTGGGGTTCTGGCACAAAAAGCGTTTTATCCAGCTGCAGGAGCGGGTCAAAGTGTTCCCCAACTTCCAGGAAATTAGCCGTTATGCCCTGCTAGCCACCGACCATCGCCTCAGCCAGATGGGGGTGAAACGGCGACAGCGGCGCGGCGAAGGGAATGATTTTCACCAGCTGCGTGAGTACCGCCCCGGTGACAGTATGCGCCAGATCGACTGGCGGGCCACTTCGCGCTACCGCAAACTGATCTCTAAAGAGTACCAGGATGAACGGGATCAGCAGGTGCTGTTCTTGCTCGATTGCGGCCGTCGAATGCGTCACGAAGAGGAGGGACGGGTCCATCTCGATCAGGCACTTAACGCCATGCTGCTGTTGGCCCATGTTGCCGCCCAGCAGGGGGATGCGGTGGGCTTCCTCTCCTTTGGTGGTAGTCATCGCTGGCTACCACCACGCAAGGGTGGCAATAGTGTACGGCAACTGCTGGAGCGGACTTATGACCTCACCTCCAGCGGTGAGGCGGCAGATTATCTTGCCGCCGCCCGCGAGCTTATGCCCCTGCAACAACGCCGCGCCCTAGTAGTGATCATGACCAACACAAGGGATGAAGATCATGCTGACCTGGCCGGTGCTGTACGGCTGCTACAGCGCAGGCATCTGGTGGTGGTGGCCAATCTGCGAGAGTCTCTGCTTGATGAAACCCTGGCTAAGCCGGTACGCAATTTCGATGATGCCCTGCAATTTCATGGAGTAAACCAGTACCTCGATAACCGTCGACAGGGACTCGGCTCCCTGCGTCATCAGGGTGCGGTGATCCTCGACCTACTGGCACCCCAGTTGCCGGTGACCCTGGTAAATAATTACTTGATGATCAAGGCGTCTGGTTCACTTTGATTTACAGTGGAGTATTGCTGATAATTGTAACTTCTCAATAACCCAGTTCAGATAGATAACTTTCAGGTGGGTGTTACTGTGCCCCCTATGGCACGGACTTTTTGAGAAGTTAGCGATAATTATAGTCACCAGGATGTGGCAATATGCAGTGTTCAATAAGTATGAGAGATGTAGATGAGAGTTTTACTTTATAACGAGATCAAACCCGCCAAAATTCCCGGTTTCAAAAAGATGAAGGCCTACCTGGAGGCGGATGATTTTCGCTCAGCCGAGGTCAAGAAGGTGGGGGATAATCTCTATCGTGCGCGCTTAGATCGAAGCAACCGCCTGCTGTTCGCAATCCACCACTACCAAGGGGAAGCTCATGCCCTGATATTGGAGTGTATCAAACAGCATGCCTATGAAAAATCACGCTTTCTCAATCGTGGGGTCTTGGTGGAAGAGTCCAAGATAACTCCTGTGGTATCGCTCGACGAGGTGGTACCAGAGCCGCTGATCTACGTTAATCCTGATCACTCTACCTTCAACATGCTGGATAAGATCATCTCTTTTGACGAGGTTCAAAGTGCTGTCTACGCACTCCAGGCCCCGCTGATTATCATCGGTTCGGCTGGCAGCGGAAAGACGGCGCTGACACTGGAGAAGATGAAAGAGGCCGTGGGAGATATCCTC
This sequence comes from Sedimenticola sp., assembly GCA_040505915.1. Classification (GTDB taxonomy): domain Bacteria; phylum Pseudomonadota; class Gammaproteobacteria; order Chromatiales; family Chromatiaceae; genus Vondammii. The sequence goes on from JBEVXV010001123.1 coordinate 3,030, forward strand.
TATGTCACCCGTTCTCCCTATCTGGTGCATAACTCAAGGGATCTCTACTACGCCGACGGTTATGCCAATAAGGATCAGCAGATTGATTTTCTCTCTTTTCAGGAGTACCTGGAGAGTATCCATGTGCCTGAAGGGCGGGAGATGCATTTCAGGGAGTTCTCCAGCTGGTTCGCCCGCCGCCGCGCAACCAGCGGCCTGCGGGATGCCCATCAGCTATTTGAAGAGTTCAAGGGAGTTATTACCGGCCCGGCTACCGATGCCTCCTATCTTGGGAAGGAAGCGTATCTCGGGTTGGGAATCAAACAGTCCATCTTCTCCCCTGAGGAGCGGGAGCAGGTCTATAATCTGTTCGGCAAATACCTGGAGACTATGAAGGAACAGGGGTATTACGATGCCAATATTCTCAGCCATGAGTATCTGGCAAAGGTAGAGCCTCGCTACGATTTTATCGTTATGGATGAGGTGCAGGATCTGACTAATATCCAGATGCAACTGATCCTGAAGTCACTGCGTGATCCGAGCGGCTTTATCCTCTGCGGCGACTCAAACCAGATCGTACACCCCAACTTTTTCTCCTGGTCCAGTATCAAGAGTTATTTCTACAAACAAGATAGCCCAGCGCCACAAGGGGAGCTGATCCGTATTCTCAACACCAACTACCGCAACTCTCCCCAAGTCACAGAGGTGGCCAACCGTGTTTTGAAGATCAAAAATGCTCGCTTCGGATCTATCGATAAAGAGAGCAACTACCTGGTGAAGAGTAACGCCCACAACACCGGGAGGGTGATTTTGCTGCAGGATGAGGAGGGCATAAAGGCCGAACTTGATCGTAAGACCCGCCACTCCACCCGCTTTGCCATCATCGTCATGTACCCGGAAGACAAGGCTGCGGCAAGCCGTTGGTTTGGTACGCCGCTGGTCTTCTCAGTGCAGGAGGCCAAGGGGCTGGAGTATGAGAATATCCTGCTCTATAACTTCACATCGGGAGAGGAGCAGCGTTTTCGTGAGATCACTCGCGGTGTGGGGCATGACGATCTTCAGCAGGAGTTGACCTACGCCAGGACCAAGGACAAGAGCGATAAATCTCTCGAGATCTATAAGTTTCATATCAACGCCCTCTATGTAGCAATCACCCGTGCCGTGCGTAATATTTATCTCATCGAGCGGTCAACCGGGCAGCGAATGTTTGATCTGCTCGACCTGCGTCTCTCTAACGAGGAGCTGCAACTGGATAAACAGGACTCCAGCCTGGATGAGTGGCGCCTAGAGGCGCAGCGGCTGGAGCTCCAGGGTAAACAGGAACAGGCAGAGAGCATTCGCACTCAGATCCTAAAACAGAAATCTGTGCCCTGGGAGGTACTGCACAGCGAGACGCTGGATAAGCTCCAACACCAGGCGATAGAGGAGAACAACAAAAAGGCCAAGGTCACCCTCTTTGAATACGCCTTGGTCTATCGGGATCAACCCTATATGAATGCACTTATCCTATCAGGCTTTGCACCCGCCAAGAGTCCGGAGAAGGGGCTGAATAGGTTGAATAAGAAGCACTTTCTGCCCTATGAGCTGAAACATCCCGGTGCTGTACTACGGCAAACTGATCAGTTCGGAGTGGACTTTCGCAATCTCTTTAATCAGACACCTTTGATGATCGCCAGCCGCCTCGGAAATGAGGCTCTGGTCAGGGAGTTGAGGGCACGGGGAGCGAATACCGAGCTGATCAATAATGCCGGATTCAATGCCTTTTTGATCGCCTTGGAGCAGGCTCTTGATGATCAGAAATACAGCAACAAAAAATTGGCGGGTGTTTACCGGCTGCTGGAGCCTGACTGCCTCGATATCCAGGTAGATGAGCGCCTGATCAAGCTCGATAAGCGCTCCATGGAATTTCTTATGCTCAACCTGATGATAGCGATGTTCTATACCCGGATGGGGAGGGTAATCACTCGTTCACTGGGAGGATTCCAGAGCCGTGATTATGTTGAGGTGCTTGAACACTTTCCTGAGCACCTCCTTCCTGCCCGGCGAAAAAAACGGCCCTATATCTCCAGCATCCTGTCAAAGAACGAGGTTAGCCGTGATGACAAGTACAATCGAAAGCTCTTTCTTCGCGTAGAACGCGGTCACTACATCATCAACCCCGGCTTGAGCCTGCGAGTGGAAGGCGAGTGGCGAAGTATCTATGAGCTGCTCTCTTTCGATAAAATCTCTCATGTACATGAAGATCACCAACCCTATTGGCATAAAGACTTTGATTACAACGCCGTGGCTCAGCATCAAATAAAACGATATGCAGGCAGGATTAAAGCATACGCCGAGACAGGACGCTGGAATGACTACTTAGGTTTACACACTCCTTAAGTGAGTGTGGCGGTATGAGCTTCATTAAGCAGGTGATTTCGCAGTACCAGGTTGATGCGAATATTATTGCAGTCGAACTGACGGAGACCGCCATATTCAGAGACAAACTTGCTGTTCTTGATTCTCTAACCCAGCTGGAGGATTACCATATAAGTATCCATTTGGACGACTTTGGCACGGGTTACTCCTCCTTAAGTTATCTTAATAGTTTTCCAATCAGTGCAATCAAGATTGATAAGTCATTCGTATCAAGAATTCCTGATAGTCATCGAGAAGAGCGGCTCGTGAAGGCATTGATCCTAATGGCCAGAGAATTGAAGATTATGGTTATTGCAGAAGGTGTGGAGCAAGTCGAACAGATAGATTATCTAAGGGATAAGGGCTGTGACTATGCGCAGGGCTATTACTTTAACAAGGCCCTGCCTAATAGTGAGGCAACAGAGATTCTCAGGCAGCTATATCCTTTGAAAAACCCCATGGATTAACTCCCTATCACTGCTGTCCCATGGCTTTTTTTCACGACACTCAATATAACGGCAACGGTGGCTCACTTAAAGTAAGGGCTTGCTGCTCCAGGGTGGCGATATGCTCCTGCCAGTACTGGGGGGTGTTGAACCAGGGGAAAGCTGCCGGGAAGGCGGGGTCTTGCCAGCGGCGGGCCAGCCAGGCGGCATAGTGGATCATGCGCAGTGTGCGTAGAGGTTCAATCAGAATCAGCTCTTTGGCAGGCAGTTCATAGAAGGTGTCGTACCCCTCCCGCAGATAACTCAACTGTAGCGCCATCTCGTTTCTGTCACCGGAGAGCAGCATCCACAGATCCTGGATGGCAGGGCCGCTGCGACAATCATCCATATCGACAAAGTGGGGGCCGCTGTCGGTCCAGAGGATATTACCGGGGTGGCAGTCACCGTGGAGGCGAATCTCAGTGTAGTTGGCAGCCTTGTCGAACGCTTCGTTGATCTGCCCCATCAGTTGCTCACTCAGGCGGCGATAGCTGTGCTCCTGCTCGATCGGAATGTGAGCGTTCTCCAAGAGGTAGGCGATGTTCTCTCCTCCCATCTCTCCCGCCGTGATGGTGGGACGATATGAGAAGCGCTCGCTTGCTCCCAACTGGTGAATACGGCCAAGAAAGCGGCCAATCCACTCCAGGGTATCCGGATCTTCCAGCTCCGGCCAGCGACCACCACGCCGGGGGAAGAGGCTGAAACGAAAACCTTTAAATTGGTGCAGGGTGTCGCCGTTGCTGCTGACAAGAGGGGCCACCACCGGGATCTCATCCTCCGCCAAGTCGAGGGTGAAACGGTGCTCTTCAAAAATGCATTCATCACTCCAGCGATCCGGGCGGTAGAACTTGCCCACCAGAGGGAGATCATCCTCTATGCCGATCTGGTAGACGCGGTTCTCGTAACTGTTGAGGGCGAAGAGTCCACCGTCCGGCTGGTAGCCAACAGACTCCAGCGCGTCGAGCACGGTGTCGGGTGTGAGTTTGTTGTAGGGGTGGCTGGAGCCTTGCCCCAGGAGAGACTCTTCAGGCGTATCAGACACTAAAGCCTGCTTGGCACAAAGCCTGTGCCAATGACTTGGGGTTGAAACCGTTGATAATTTGTTTGCCTATAGTAATGACGGGAACACCCCGTCCACCGATGCGTTGAAAGTCGCTGAAGGCACGGCGGTTACGCTCTATATCGAATTCGACGAAGGATATCTTGTGCTGCTTGAGATACGCCTTCGCCTGTCGGCAGTGGCTGCACTGGCGAGTGCTATAGAGAGTAATTCGCTCGGCCTTTTTCATCGGCTGACTACTTGGTGAGGATCGATTCCGCTTCCAGATACTTCTCAGACGTTTTCGCGATCACGGCTTCTGGAAGTTCCGGCCCAGGAGGGGTCTTATCCCAATCCAGGGTCTCCAGGTAGTCACGCACGAACTGCTTGTCGAAGCTGGGAGGGCTGATGCCGGGGCGGTACTGGTCTGCTGGCCAGAAGCGGGAGGAGTCGGGGGTCAGCACCTCATCAATCAGGTAGAGCGTTCCCTCCGCGTCCGTGCCAAACTCAAATTTAGTGTCGGCAATGATAATGCCCTTTTCGCGGGCGTAGGCGGCACATTCGGTGTAGATCTTCAGGCTGACATCGCGTACCTGCTCGGCCAACTCCCGCCCCACCAGTTCGACAGTCTCCTCAAAGCTGATATTCTCGTCATGGGCACCGACTTCTGCCTTGGAGGAGGGGGTATATATCGCCTCCGGTAGTTGGTCTGCCTGCTGTAGACCTGCGGCTAGCTCGATACCACAGACACTGCCGCTCTTCTGGTAATCTTTCCAGCCAGAGCCGATCAGGTAACCACGGACAATCGCCTCAATCGGCAGGGGGTTCAGCTTGCGTACCACTAGAGCCCGGTCGCCCAGTAGCTCGCGTTGTGCGGCATCGGGTACCACCTCTTCCAAGGCTTTGTCGGAGAGGTGGTTAGGGATAATGTTGCGAGTACGCTCAAACCAGAAGTTGGCTACACGGGTCAGCACTTCGCCCTTGCCAGGAATTGGCTGGGGCAGAATGACATCAAATGCGGAGAGACGATCGCTGGTGACGATGAGCATATGCTCCTGGTCCACATCGTAGATATCCCGTACTTTTCCACGGTTTAGCAACTTAAGGTGAGAGAGATCAGATTCAAGTAGTGCATTGGGTTGGTTCATGGTTCATAGCATATGTTGTGTTGGAAAACGAAATTATACCCATTTGTCTCCAGTCTTTATAATCTATATGTAATTTCGGAATTCGGGACAGAGATATGAGTGATATTTTAGAGAGTGAACAGGCCTATCTGACCGCCTTTCGCGGTAGCTTTACTTCAGCCCTGCGTTGGCACCACTTGGATGACCTGTGGCAGCGGTTGCGGCAGCAGCCGGGGGTTGACTGGTATATCTACGCCATTGGTGAGACACCCCCTAGCGCCTGCGCTGATAGAGAACGGTTTCATGCCTTTATTCAGGAGGTGGACCTGCTTTTGCGTCGTGAACATCATGAAGATTACTGTGGTATCGTCTACGCAGACGATTTGAAAGTGCCTGGATTTATAAAAATATACGATCCAAATAATCTTGGTGTTTCATGTGGTTACAGCGATAATCCGCCTCTTCCCGGGTGGGTTATGAGCAAGCTTAAACCCTGTGATATACCTGCCAATCAGGTGCTTGCCGCCAACCGAAAGCAGTGGTGGCGGCGGATTTTTAACTAACTCCCGGTCAATAATCCTAGAATTCACGTCGTAGCGTGACTTACCCCGCAGGTGAAATGGTAAATTGAAGTCAATGGAGCCGTTTTCAAAACTCACGGCG
>JBEVXV010001124.1:0-7951 GCA_040505915.1 Sedimenticola sp.
TGTGAGGGTCACAGAAGGTAGTGACCGGTGTTATCCTCTCTCTCGCATCACATGATGAAGTACTTTTTCTATCATCATAACATGTTTTTTTTGGTACTGGCTTCGAGAACGTGATAGCTTGATCAATCTCTGTCTCACACTTCAGCGCTTTGATTAGTGAATGTTATGTCGATCGGTTCATGCGCTTGAGTCTGAGATTGAGATCTGCACAAACTATCATGGCCTGAGAACCAGATTCACAGTGCTATAATTACACATGATTCAAGTAACAAAACTATTGCTATCTCACCTTCTATTAGCATGTGGCATCGATGGTATGTCATTTGGTGCTTGTCATTTCCGTAAACATGCATTTCTACTGTGTTGAACTTTGCCACTCATGAAGCAAAACAACCATTTTTGTCGGAGATTTCACACTTTCATGCGTTATCAATATCCATTTAAAGTCGCCATCACAACGTCATCGGCGTATTCTAGTCACATTTTTATCGAGGAATGTCCGTGATATCCTCATTTTTCACTGGAATGTGTTGTTCACCGAGATTGACACATTCTTGCACAACTGAAATCATATTGTAATCGCCATTTTTCTTTCTTGTCAACGGGAGAAAACTACCTGCGCACCGGTCGTCTGGATCGGTTACGCTGTTTATAAACTAGCCGTTTCGTCCAAAAGTAACTCTGTAGCGGATAATCTCCGATACTTGTATAATAAGATTCCTTGTTAAAAACGGAGTAATAGGAATTCATTGTTCAATTCGACAAATTGATGGTTCTAGCATGAATTGATTAGTTGTCTTTGACGCGCCTAAGTCAGTACGACCTCTGCAATCTCCCGACTGATTTCATTGGTTTGCGAATTGTATGACTACGCCAACATTTTGATGAGTTTTTGCTGATTTATTCATTAACTAGCTACTCCGTTTTATTTCTCTTTGTTGATTTCTACTCCGTTTTTAAAACGGAGTAAACTGAACAAACTGTTATGTCATCGGAGTAGATAGTAAAAGCGTAGGAGACCATTTTGTCCGCTAACCACTTGGAGGTGTGTCATTTTTCTGCAATCTCATTGGTCATTGCATGTTCACAACCGCGCAGCCAGATTGTTGTACAATTGCTTGTTTTTCTAAGATAATAGCTACTCCGTTTAATTTTTCTTACTTTATTATTGTTCCTCGTTAAAAACGGAGTAAGCGGAGTAAACTTTTAAGCCAAAGGAGTTGATGGTTTGTTCACAAATTGAGATTTCCTTCTGAAATCCGAGGAAATAGTGCGCCCTGGATTGCCTATAAATACGAGCGAGAAAAGCCAATCAGGATCTAATCGTAGAGTCTCGAAACCACGAGAATTCGAAATAACCAATAGTCGACAAGGAGCAAACTCAGCAGCTGTCAATCATTTCTGAACTCCACCCACCCTTACCTTTCATAAACAAAGGTACTAGAAACAATAACAAACAAAAGGCCCACACTATTGACACTTCTAATACAATATTGCAGAGTTTTGCAAACAAATCGCCCAAATCCAACTGATAGATCAACTTTAATAAAGCTTTATTCACATATCGGCCATCTTGTATTCAGTTACAAACACTCCCGTGAGATTTGCGGGCTTGTGGAAGTTTCAGTATTAAAACCACCCGCTATTGCTTTGATATCACTATGTGAATATTTTAAACGGCTCGGCTCGTACGATTAGATCCCACCACATACACACATTCCTTCAAACACAGGACTTTGTACAATGCTTAGCGTTAATAGGGGAGACTGGGGAACAATGGAACATAGAATCTAGTGCTACAGAGTATTTTGACTATTTATATGAGCAAATATTGCATAATAGACAGATGCTAATGATTTTATCAGACCTTAAATCTTTAAATGTTACGGAGTCTCCCCTTTAAATGTTACGGAGTCTCCCCTATCAGTAATATTGTCATTTGAGTAGGCGTTTACGGATACGCGGTTGGTTTTCCCTCGCTCGGATTTATAGCTGTTCCAGGCTACGCGGTAGAAATAAATATATCCTGACAACGGTGTAACAATACCATGTTGTACTATGAGTACTATGCGAATGTTGATATGATGTGTCCTAGATCTACAACGTATTGAGTAGTACCACTTGCAAATAATAAACTTGTAAACTGTTAGTGGAAACGGTGTTATTTGTTCCGTACAACCCTACTCTCCAGTCTCTGAAATCATACTGGTGGACCCTTACATTGGTGTCAGATAAGTGGAATATCAGTTCTTTATCCGATATTCAGCGATCGAACCGACCCCTTGAACCAGACAGCACAATCCTGACGTATGTGGTGGTAAAACAAGACAAGCTCACAGAACTCCAGATCTTATTATCTACAATCTAGGCCTACATGTATTTCAACCAACCCAGAAGTCAATAATTTAATTATACCAGTTGCTGACAACCGCGCCATTTTTGTTAAAGGTTAACTGAAATGGCGGATGCAGAATATGACCCTGAAGTGGAATTCAACCTGAATAAGGGCGGCGAACAAGATGGTCGTGATGAAGATGGACGAGTCCAGGAAGTTACAGCACAGCCTTCAGATGTGTCCCTGCTCCGCGGTACACCAGATCGCAACATTAGAGAGACCCCGGACCGTGGCCTACGACCTACCCAAGACCCTAGTCAAGAGGATAGGAACCGTAACAGCTCCATTAGTCCTATGAGGAACAGATCCCCAGTAAGGCACTATGGACGGCCAAGGTACCAAGACTATCTATACCGAGGGAACCTGACTGATGTGGAGCCACGTTTCACCCACCGCCCAGCCCATCTACAGATCAAGCCGGAGTCATTTGATGGCACAGACGACTGGGACCAATACATCTCCCACTTCCAAAACTGCGCAGAATTAGGTCGTTGGTCGGACCCGGACAAGACTCTGACACTCGCATCCTGTTTGAAGGGCCAGGCCAGGTCATACTACCTAGCGCTCAGTGCAACGGAACGAAGCTCCTACACCGGTTTGGTCAATAAGCTGACCGAACGGTTCGGAAGTACAAGGCAACAGAACCGCTACCTGACAAAGTTTGAGACCAGAAGCCGGAGACCAGGGGAAGACATTGCGTCCTTAGGGGATGACCTTAGACTGATGGCACAGAGAGCGTACCCTAACCTAGGACCTGATGCACAAGAAACACTAGCTCTACACCAGCTGTACAAGGTACTCCCCATAGAGATGAAATGTAGATGTCTTGACCGTGATTGTGGAAGCATCGCCTCCGCCGTGCAAATAATAGAGCGATATGAAGCTTTATTAGGTGACGGCTCAGACAAGAAACGGATGACCGTAAGGGCCATCGACGACCATTTTGACCACAGGCAATCAGCGCCATTTGGGAATGAAGCCAGGCCACATACCAGAGTGGACAGGGGCAACCCACAGGGAGGTGATGCACTGCACCAGGTGTTGGACCGCTTGGCGAAGCTAGAATCAACGCCAGATAGGCGAAACATGGGACCAAGGATGCAGCCATACCAGTCTGGGGGCAGTACAGGACGACCCAAACAGACGACACGCCGCTGCTATGCCTGCGACTCTCCGGACCACTTCCTGCGAGAATGCCCCACTTATCAGAAGTTCCTCGTCGATACGCGCAAGAGTGGACCAATCAACAAGGGGTCGGAAAACTCAATTCCGCCCTCCTTCTAGGCCCGAGGCTGGCGGATGAAGAATGGCCTGATATGAAGATTGATGCTAATAGTAATATCATTGAGCGCATAGGACACATGGGTGATACCGTATCCAAGTGGGATAACGGTCTCTATGTGGACTGCTGTCTACTGGGAACAAGCTCGACGTTCCTAATAGACAGTGGTTCTACCGCCACTTTACTCTCAGATAGAATTTATTTCTCCATACCAGAACACCAACGCCCACGGCTGAACGAGTTAACGCACATGGTCAAGGGTGCTAATGGGGCGGATATCAGTGTCCATGGCTATACCAACATAGATCTTGAATTGGGTGGGTCCAGCTTTAAACAGTCCATAATTGTCTGTGACATTTTGCCAGATGGGGTCCTGGGGCAAGATTTTCTGCTTAAATTTGCCAACAAAATTGACTATAAAAAGCTAACTATTGACACGGGCGTCGCCAGAATTCCATGCTGGATTGGGGGTGAGACTGAGGCTATTAGCCATGTCCTACTAATGAACGCGACAGTGGTCCCACCATTGTCAAGTATGTTAGTGACCGTAGAATTACCAAATTTTGATAAATTGTCCGGCGCAGCCTTAGTTACAAGGTCCAGAAATCTTGTAAAAAGCAAGGATACCATAGTAGTAGAGGGGGTGATAGATGCCACCAAGCGGACAACTACGGTCCGGGTCATCAATGTCGGTGATATTGAAGCCAAGCTACCAGCAACTACTCCATTGGGGACCTGCGAGTCCTTTTATGACACAGAAGGACTAGAACCAGAACCACATGACTGCACGGCAACCTCATCTACTAGTCAAACCGAGTGCAAACCCTCCCAACAACTGCCTGACCACCTACAAGAGATGTGGAATAGAAGTATTACACATCTTACAGAAACCGAAGCCGAGCAATTAGCCGAGTTGCTGACCAGATATCAACATGCCTTCGCGAAGTCTTCGGAGGACCTAGGGCGGACCGATCGAGTGATGCACCGTATCAATACAGGAACATCAGCCCCGTGTCGACAACCACCAAGGCGACAGCCCATTGGGAAACGCGATATCGAGAGACAAGAGGTTCAGAAGATGCTGGAACGCAAAGTGATAGAACCTTCAAACAGCAGTTGGTCGTCACCCATAGTACTCGTCACCAAGAAGGACGGATCGACAAGATTCTGCGTCGATTACCGACGGGTCAATGACCTTAGTGTAAAGGACGCTTATCCGATACCGAGAGTCGACGACTGCCTAGATGCTCTCTCCGGCTCCTGTTGGTTCAGCTGCATGGACCTGAACTCGGGATTTTGGCAAATCGGCCTGGACCCGGCAGATAAGGATAAGACAGCGTTCGCCACCACACTGGGACTCTACCAATTTACCGTACTACCCTTCGGATTGGCCAATGCCCCGTCGACATTCGAGCGACTCATGGAGGATGTCCTTCGTGGTCTACAATGGGAGATCTGCCTGGTTTACATGGACGACATCATTGTTCCGAGTGCGACGTTCAACGACAGCATCACGCGGCTAGAACTCGTCTTCCACAGGCTGAGCAGTGCTAATCTAAAGCTGAAACCTTCCAAGTGTATCTTCTTCCAGCGTGAAGTGAAGTTTCTTGGGCACCTTGTATCCGAGCATGGGATCGGCACCGACCTCGAAAAAATCAAGACCGTGAGGTACTGGCCTGTCCCAATAAGCAGCAAGCAGGTACGCAGTTTCCTTGGGCTCTGCTCCTATTACCGGAGATTTGTCCATGACTTCGCCAAGATAGCAAGACCACTCCACAAGCTGTGTGACAAGGGAGCCGCCTTCATCTGGGACGACGTATGCCAGACTGCATTCGACACCCTGAAAGAGGCTCTAACCACTTCACCGATACTGGCCTACCCAGAACAGGGAAGTGGATTCATCCTCGACACAGATGCGAGCGACCATTCGGTCGGGGGTATAGTGTCCCAAGTACAAAACGGCCACGAGAGAGTTATCGCCTACATGAGTAAAGCCCTGTCACCCAGTGAGCGGATCTACTGCGTCACCCGGAAGGAACTTCTGGCGGTAGTAGCTGCACTGAGAACCTTTCACAGCTACCTGTATGGACAGAAGGTTTTACTCCGAACAGACAATGCTGCAGTCAGCTGGATGCGGAATCTCAAGCAGCCCACTGGACAGGTGGCCCGGTGGCTCCAGGAGCTTGGCACGTATGACCTTGAGGTAGTCCATAGGCCCGGCAAGAAGCACACGAATGCCGATGCGCTCTCCCGAAGGCCCTGCAAAGCATGTTCAAGGCAGCAGAGGGGCGATGAAGAAGACCCGGACCATGATGGCTGCCATGCACCGGTTGAATCCATGCCTGATATCGACGACATACCACCAGTGACGGACATTAGGGTGAATGCCGTCACAAGGTCACAGGGGTGCAACGTCCAGAACCAGTCGCCGGTTCTACTCGAGGGATGGGAACCACTGGAAATTCGACAAAACCAGCTAGATGATTCCAACATGGGACCAGTCCTAGTTGCCATTGAAGATAAGCAGTCACGACCAGAGTGGGCGTCAATAGCAACAAAGTCACCCGTCTACAAGACACTGTGGCGGTGCTGGGACCGGTTACAGGTGCACTCCGGAATCCTGTATCGAAGGTGGATCGACGATGAAACTGAAGAACTTCAGCTCATAGTCCCGGAAACGAAGCGGAATGATGTCATGAGGTTCCATCACGACATACCGTCTGCTGCACATCTGGATGCAAAAAGAACGCTTGAGCGCATCAAGCGTACATTCTACTGGCCCGCCATGAAGCATGCTGTGACCGAATATTGCCGGCAATGTGATGCCTGTGCAGCACGGAAACCATCATACAGCCAGAACAAATCACCCTTAGGAAGCTGCCAGGTGGGAGGCCCAATGGAGAAGGTCGCCGTTGATGTCTTAGGACCACTCCCCATGACCAGACAAGGAAACAGGTTCATTTTGGTCATTGTTGACACCTTCACCAAGTGGACCGAGGCCGTTGCCATACCCAATCAAGAAACTTCTACCATAACCCGAGCCTTCATTGACAATTTTGCGTCCAAATTCGGAGCCCCACTCCAACTAAATTCAGATCAGGGCCGCAACTTCGAAGCCAGGATGTTCCAGGAGATGTGCGACCTACTACAGATAGAGAAGACCAGAACAACTAGCCTACGTCCGCAGGCCAACGGTGTTGTGGAGAGGTTTAATAGGACGCTCACCACAATGCTATCCATGTACTGCCGGGAAGACCAGAGTCAATGGGATGTCTACCTCCAGCAAGCCTTGATGGCATACAGAGCATCATCTAATTCAAGCACTGGAAAAACACCAAACATGATGTTGTTTGGTCGTGAAGTTGTACTCCCCATGCAGGCGGTGTTAGGGCGACCGATGACAGATGACGAAGAACACGCGATCGACCCAGATGATTACATCGCGCGCACGAGGAAGAAGTTGGTACAAGTACACGATCAAGCACGACTGGCACTGAAGAAAAACGCAGAATACCGCAAGTTATACTATGATACCAGAGGCAAACAAGCGGTGCTGAGGGATTTCAAGGTCGGCCAAGCTGTGTGGCTACATGACCCTGCCAGGAGAGTCGGTGTGTGCAGCAAACTGAGTGACAAGTGGAAGGGCCCATATCTTGTTACTAGGAAGTTGGACGACCTACTCTACCTGGTCAAGAGATCGCCTAAGCAACCCGCAAAGGCCTTCCATGTTGACCGGCTGTTGCCATATCGAGGACGAAACCTGACGCCATGGATTGTAAAGATGGCGAAGTCGGCGTGCAGTGTATAATTTTGTTTCAGTACCATCGAGCTTGTGTCGGGACAAGTCGATATGTGAACATTATTCACCAGACGGAAGACATGTATTTATTATTTTAGCTGCTGGATAGGAGGAGTCTGACCTGATCAATCAGAAGTCCTAATTCAGCAGTAACTGCTGTGCTGAGATTGGTAATGTGGAAAGCCAATATATATTAACCTGGTGATATTTTTATTTTTCCGATTGGAGAATATTCGGGTCATTCTATATTTTTTTATTTGTATTCACTGCGCGACCGATTAGGATGACATGGTATTTAGCCTGGAACAGACGGTTACATCGCAATTACGTATCACAATAACGCGTTATTTTATTTATCCGTTCCGACTATAAACTGTTGGTGGTAAACACGTTTGGGAAAAAGCACAGTTGCCGGCGTCAACATCTAGGCTGAAGATGACAGTCACGCCAACGACGATCACGGCGGGGATGACAA
>JBEVXV010001124.1:8051-9808 GCA_040505915.1 Sedimenticola sp.
ATGACGTCACCACGTATGACGTCAGTGGCACCGGGGTTGACAACGACGTCCATGACAGCGGTTGATGACGTCCACACTGGGGATGATGACGTCCATAACAGTCTGACAATGGCGTTAGCAGAGCGGTGTCCACAACAGGCCTGACGTCAGAGGATGGTGTCCAGTACATGCCCAACAATCTCCAAGCATGGCGGATGAGTGAGATGACCTGCACCACTGGATGGTGACGTCCATGCCCGTGCTGATGATGACGTTCATGAATACACGACGACATCCATGGGACGGCAGTATACCCAACAGCTACGCGACCTCGCGGCTTCTTGACTTCAATCGCCTGCTAGATTTCCGCGATCGATGACCAGCACCCGCAAGCTGTGCGTCGCGAACCAAATTCGAGATTTTTAGTAGGACTTTAATAACCAGAGGGTGGGGAAATACAATCCGAAATTTCCAAAGAGTCCCAGTCGCTCCCGCAATCCACATGTTGCAGCAACTAGTCGTACGAGCCATAATAATCTGCCGTTGGTACTTCTCAGATGCTAACGAGAGTCGTGAAATCATATAATTTCAGATGGGCGTATTTGATTGTTGGATCTGCCCCAAGCGCAAGATGTTATGCACAAGGATGGACCTGAAGCTGCACCTGATTAGCACCCACCAGAGACTTCGGGTCATCTGCGCGTGGTGCAAGGGGGAAGAGCGGTGGTACAGGCGGGCCGTCGACCTACGCGATCACGTCCGAAAAACACACCCAGCCATATTTCATGAGACAAAAGAGAGTTTGGGAGAACCCAATTGTTTTTATTTGTCTGAGACGCCACACGACTATAGGAGGGTAATAATCCCAACAAAACCGGACACAGACTCGGCGAGATACCTGAAGCGGGCCGTCGAGACATTGGTTACGTCAATACGGCACCCAACGAGAAGTCTGGCAGAGTGGCGGAGTGGATGGAGCTGCATGCCACTCCTGGAACGTTCGCCAAGCCCTCTGCTGGACTATGAGGACACATGTGATTCGCCCGAAATGAAAATCCATGACATCGCGATCAATGCGAAATCGATCAAGGCCACGCTGTATCAGGAGGGAGAAGCCTCAGTGAAATGGCTGTTCGCAGATATCGACCACCGGCTCATGACAACTCCCAGAGAGAGAGAGGCGTTGTTTCGTCGTATGTTGAGCGTGGAACCATTCCACGGGGTTGTTCCGCAGACCAGCAATACAATACCGCAGGCGGATGTTGATACCGAAAGGGCGAGGGTGTCGACCATCCTAGGGGTACTGGTCAGTAAAGTTTGCAAGATTTCCGAAGTTACGGAATCTAAGTATGCGTCGAAAAGGAAGAGGGAGTGCAGTGAAGACAGGCGTCCAAGCAGGCGGTCCCGGTCAACCCGACCGATCACTCCAAATTCCTCCGCCGATTCGGCGCAACCAACGGCTTCTGGACCAACCACTACCTCGGCGATGCCGGTTTCCTCCGCTGTGTTGTCAATGCCATCGTTTGGCACGGAGGTAATATCATCGGCGGACACGCTCGCCCGGGTACGACCGCGATCATCCACCTCGTCACCGACTTCCTCCACTCCACGATCATTATCCTTGGCAACGATCTCCTCCACACCAGGATTATCTTCCTCCACTTCGCGATCACCCTCCTCAAAACCGATCTTCTCCACACCACGATTATCTCCCTCCACTTCGCGATCCTCCTCCTCAACACCGATTTCCTCCACGCCACGAGTATCTTCCTCAACAT
>JBEVXV010001125.1:0-16881 GCA_040505915.1 Sedimenticola sp.
AGTCATCGAAGCCGTTAATGACTTGATTGATCAGTCGGGATCTGAGCCACCCTGGCGGGCGTATTACAGAAGATGGCTGAATGAAAGTGGGAAAGAGCTTTTCGATAGGGAGCTAAAAAAGTTCATCTCTTCAAGAAAGCAATAACGCGTATGATGCGGTAGCCTTCGTAGGACGCGGTAAGCTTGCGAACCGCATTCAGGCCATTGGCTATGCAGTACTCTATACCTTGGTAGAAGCAGGCTTCGAAGTGGAGGTTGTCATACTCTTTCAGGCAGCCCCAGTGGCGGCCATAGAGGGTGTCGTCGCTGCGTAGCATCCAAGCACCGGCTTCGTCGCCGTCATGGGCGAGTGCCAGGATTACCTGCTGTCCCATCTCTTTTACCACCTCTTTGAAGAAGCCGCTGCTGAGGGTGGGCAGGCTGTAGCGCTACTCGAATGGTACTTCGTACATGCGGGCGACCCGTTCCCAGGCAGCATCACCGACTTCATTACCGTGGAAGAGCTGGAGGCGCAACTCGCTCTCTGCCACCAGACGGCGTTCGCGACGGATGTTCTTGCGCCGCTTGGCGTTGAGTTCTGCGAGAAAGGCATCGAAGTCGGCATAGCCTCTGTTGTGCCAGTGGAACTGTACGTCGTTGCGCAGCATCAGTTCCATGGATTGGTGCAGTCTGCTCTCCTCTTCATCGATAAAGAGCCAGTGGAGTGATGAGGCCCCCAGCTCACCTGCTACCTCTTTTGCCTTGTCGAGCAGCACTTGGGATAGCTTGGTGGCCGGGAGGTCGGGGCGAGCAGCATGCGCTAACCGATGGCCGGTGCATAGGGGATGGATGAAACCGGCATGGGGTAGTAGGAGGGGCTGTGGCGTTGATAGGCCTGAGCCCAGGCGTGATCAAAGACAAACTCTCCATTAGGAGTTCTCTTTCAGGTAGAGGGGCATGGCGGCCACCAGCCGTTCACCCGCCCAGGCGGCGAAGTGCATCGGCTGCCAGCCAAAGGTGAGGAAAGCACAGTTGTTGTGTTCCAGCGCGGCGAGAAAGGCGTGGCGGAGAAACGGGTTGTTACCCCTGATCAACCTATCCCAGTCGACTGAGGGGATGGCATCAATGGTGGAGCAGACCTCAATCCTCATCTTTTTCCCTCTCCAGCCCCAGGCCCCGCTTGCCCCGCCCGAAACGTGCCTTTACCTGATCAATGCCGGAGTAAAGCTGCTGCCCCCTGTGATGTACGGTATGCCACGGGAGCATGGATGCACTGGAGTGGCGATGCAGGATGCGGATCTGGCCGGGGACTTTATGAATTAATCACGAAAAAGCTGAGTCACTCGAAGCCAAAGAGTATTCTAGATTTGCGACTGCTATGCGGGAATTTGCAGAGAGTTACGAACGTGAAGCGAAGCGGGAAGCCTCAAGGGATCCGCATGAATAGCCACTACGTTCAGTAGTACGCATCGATTGTATACTTTGTAGACCATGAGGGCAGTTTCGCGACGCTTAATTCAATTTTAATGGCAAATACCAAGAATAAGCGACAAATAAACTATTTATATGTCGCAAAAAAAGCTTTTTGCGACATATAATCTGATTTATGCCAAAAAAGATTCCTGAACAAGAGCTTGAGGCCATTGTTGCGATCGTGGCGGCACATCCTGGCGATGTGCAGGTCAAGACCATCCGTGATGGGCTAGCGTTCGACCTTCCACCCCGTATGCTACAACGTCGCTTGGCACTGCTGGTCGAACAGAAGCGGCTGATTGTTGAGGGCCGTGGCCGGGGCAGTCGCTATCGGCTACCTGTAGTCACCGGTGAGGCGCATATCGTTTTTGGCGGTTTTAAAGTGGAAGCCCATGGTGAAGTCTATGTGCCGGTTTCACCCGAAGGGCAAGCAATAAAAGAAGCCGTCCGTGAGCCGATTCAGAACCGGCGTCCAGTCGGATATAACCGGGCTTTTCTCGATGAATACAGACCCAATGAGACTTTCTATCTTCCAGCAGATACACGGCAGCGTCTTTTTAAAATGGGGCGCTCAACCGATGGCCAGCGCCCGGCAGGAACTTATGTCCGGCAGGTATTAGGCCGCCTGCTAATCGACCTGTCGTGGAACTCCAGCCGTCTGGAAGGCAATACTTACTCTCTGCTTGAAACCGAACGTCTGCTGGAACTGGGGGAGGCTGCTGAAAGCAAGGATGCCCTGGAAAAGCAGATGATTCTGAACCACAAGGCGGCCATTGAACTGTTGGTCGAGCAGGCAACGGAGATTGGTTTCAATCGTTACACCATCCTCAATCTGCATGCACTACTATCCGATAACCTGCTTGCTGATCCACGGGCTTGCGGCCGCCTGCGCACTGTTTCGGTAGGGGTTGACGGGACGGTCTATCATACGCTGGAAGTGCCGCAATTGATCAATGACTGCTTCCAGCAAATTCTCGACACATCTGCCGTCATTGAAGATCCCTTTGAGCAGGCCTTCTTCGCCATGGTTCATCTGCCTTATTTGCAACCTTTTGAAGATGTGAATAAACGGGTTTCACGTCTGGCTGCAAACATCCCGTTAATACGCCAGAATCTGAGTCCACTATCGTTTGTGGATCTGCCTGATCGTGCGTACATTGACGGTATACTCGGGGTTTATGAATTGAATCGTGTTGAGTTGCTGCGTGATCTGTTTGTCTGGGCCTATAAACGTTCA
Organism: Sedimenticola sp.; assembly: GCA_040505915.1. GTDB lineage: Bacteria > Pseudomonadota > Gammaproteobacteria > Chromatiales > Chromatiaceae > Vondammii. The sequence continues at coordinate 2,690 of JBEVXV010001125.1, forward strand.
TGTGCCCGTTACTCAGCAGTCCGCCAGTCTTTGGGAGAGCCCGATCCGTTTCGCCTGAGATATCGGATGCTGATTTATGAGTTTGTAGTTGCCGTGATACAAGGCCAAATGAACAAAATTGAGGCTATACGCTGGATTGCCAGGGAAGCAGAAAAAAACATACCTGAAGAGGATAGGGCTCGATTTATCGAAGTGGTGGAGACCGAACTGAGTAGCCTGCATGAAGGTAATATTGCGCGTTACAGGCTCAGGCCTTCGGAATTTGAAGCATGGACCAGAGGCTGGAAATAACGCGACTAAATTTACGAAATAACAGCATATAAAAGCAAGGACACCCATCACTTAAACAGCACTAATCACTATTCAGCTGGTGCTCGGGGTCGGAGTCTATTGCGGTGAGATTGTGGGTAAATGCACTGCTTTTCGCCGCAATCGACTCCGACACCTGGTCAAAATAGTCCATAAATGGGTATAGCTGAAGAGTTACCCATAGAATATCTAATCAGCGACTCCCGAGTGCACCCTCAAGCCGCCGCCACTCCAGCTCATCTTTCGGCAGGCCAAAACGTACCGCAGACGCTTCTCTGAAGAGGCGCAACAGAATTCCCTGGCGCGCCAACTTGTCATGGAGTTGCTCCGCCTGTTCACTCTCCACCAACTGAAAAAGTGAGGTGCCACCGGTGGGCGTCAGGTTATACCGGGTTAGCAGTTGGGCAAGTCGCTCAGCAGAACGCAGCAGCTGCTTGCGGGTATCCGCTTGCCACTCACGGTCAACCAACGCCTGTGTGGCGACCCAGCGTGAGGGGCCGGAGAGCGCCCAGGGGCCAAGGCACTCTTGCAGTTGGTCCAGCAGCAACTGTTCGGTGAGAACAAAACCGACTCGGGCACCGGCCAGACCAAAGAATTTACCGAGGGATCGCAGGATTATCAGCCCCTCCATACCACCATAGGATGATAGGCTCAACTCAGGGGTGGCATCGACAAAGGCTTCATCAATAATCAACCAACCCCCTCTTCTAGCCAGTCGTTGGTGCCACTGAAGTAATCTCTCTGCATCGAACACCCACCCATCAGGATTATTTGGATGACAGAGTAACAGTACATCCAGGTCATCTATAGCACCCGCTACCTCTCTTGCCGCAAGGGGGCGCAGCTGATGACCTGCACGTCTCCAGGCGTGTGCATGCTCGCTGTAACCGGGCGTGAGAATACCAACCATTGACGATGGACGAAGTTGCGGCAACCGCTGTATTGCCGCCTGGGAACCTGCCACAGGTAGTAGTGAGCTACAGCCATAGTAGTTTGCAGCCGCGCGCTCCAAGCCATCTCCGTTTTCCGGCAGGCGTAGCCAGGCGGATGGAGGCGTATTGGGCACCGGCCACCCCCAGGGATTGATGCCGGTTGAGAGATCGAGCCACTGTGCTAAGGGGATCCGGTAGTGCTCAGCCGCCTGGCGCAGCCCGCCGCCGTGCTCAAGCAAGCAGAAGCCCCCCGATGACGGCAGCGACAAGCCAGAGTATGAGGCTCTTGTGCACCATATCCAGTGCACGATGGATATCACTCACCTCCGGTGGACGATGAAGGCCAAAGAAGGGCTTCTCCTGTAGTTTACCGTGATAGCTTGCTGGCCCTCCCAGCTCAATACCCAGTGAGCCTGCCCCTGCGGTCATCACCGGGCCACCGTTGGGACTGGAGAGCTGGTGCGCCTGGGTACGCCAGCAGTGGCGTCCATCATGCCAGTGACCAGCAGCGCAGTAAGCCCAGGCGGTAAGCCGGGCGGGAGCCCAGTTGAGCAGATCATCGAGCTTTGCGGTCGCTTCACCAAACCGCTGGAAACGATCGTTGCGGTAACCCCACATAGCATCGAGTGTGTTAACCAGCCGGTAGAGGAGAACGCCGGGAGCACCGGCCACAAAGAACCAGAAAAGTGCGCCAAAGATGGCGTCGCTGCCATTCTCAAGGATCGACTCAATGGTGGCGCAAATAAGATTCCGCTTCTCCATTCTGTCAGTATCGCGACTGACTATCTCCCCGACCCTCTCCCTTGCCACCACCCGATCATCCGCCTCCAGCGCCCGCTGTGCTGCACGACCATGCTCCGCCAGGCTCTGCCCACCCAGGGCCAGATAGAGTAGCACCAGATCAAATAGTGGCCCCAGCGTGTCACTCAACTGCCAGGTGAGGTAGACCAGCGGCAGAACCAGTAGTGAGAGCCCAATAACACCGGCGCTACGGTCACCTCCTCCCTCATGGTTGAGATAGTTCTCGACCCGGCTGGCAAGGGTGCCGAAACCGGCGAGTGGATGAAACTGTCGTGTCTCTCCGAGCCAGCGATCCAGAATTACAGCGCCAATGGCGGCCATAACACTCATATCATCAGTGCCAGAGCAACCAGCGCCACCGCCTCCAGGATTTCACACACCGCCCCCGCCGCATCACCGGTTACGCCCCCCAGCCTTTTCATCAGCGCCTGATGGAGCAGCATATAGACAACCGCCAGGGCGACAATCAGCAACAGCGCACTCCAGCCGAGGAAGAGCAGGGTAGTGAGCGCCGAAACTATAACGACATTACGCCCCATCTCTGCTGGCAGATTGGCCGACAGTACCGCTCCCAAACCGTCGGCACGGAGATATGGCATAGTGAGTAGTGAAGCCACAAGCCCCGCACGGCCGAGCATCGGAACCAGCAGCAGCGCACTCCACAGCTCTTTCTCCAGTATCACCTCCAGTGCAGCAAATTTGATCAGCAACAGAAGTATCAAAGCGGTGACGGCAATGGGACCACAGTGGGTATCCTTCATGATATCGAGGGTACGTTCACGCTCCCCCTGGCCACCGATCCAGGCATCCGCCAGATCGGCCAGCCCATCCAGATGCAGTGCTCCGGTGAGAGCGACCCATAGACCAAGGATCAATGCGGCCTGAAGAGCGGGTGCGGAGTCATCAATCAGGGTGTACAACAGCAGAAGCAGCAGCCCGATCAGCAGCCCGACCAGTGGATAGAAGAGAACCGACGCGCCCTGAACCTCTTTATTCGCTTCCCCAGCGGATGAAGGAACAGGCAGGCGGGTAAGAAATTGAATGGCGAGTAACCAGGACTCCATCATGTCAACTATTCCCTAGTTCACCACAGTGGAATGCCAGCCGGGGGATACCATCATCGATACAGATACGGCTGATCCCTGCATAGGGGATATCCATTCTAAAGAGGTGGCTGTGGGGTATACCCAGCACCTGCCCAATAATCATACGATTAACTCCACCATGGCCAACAATCAGCAGATGACTGCCCCGGTGGTCAGATTGAATATCATCCCAGGCACCGATCACACGGGAGTGAAACTTATCAAACGGCTCGCCACCCGGCGCTGGATAGGTCACCGGATCGCGCCAGAAATTACCCACCGCATCCGGCGACTCTTGATAGAGCTCCGCTGCTCTGCGCCCCTCCCACTCACCGAAGCCGATCTCCTGGAGACGACCCTCTGTTGTCATTGGCAGCTCCAGCCGACCACTCAGTTCAGCGGCAAAAGCGGCACAACGCAGTAAGGGGGATGAGATGATCTGCTGCCATGGATTATGCTCACCCACCGCCTGCCGCATCTGTGACCACCCCTGTTCACTCAACGGATCATCCTGCCAACCACGAAAGCGCGTTCCGCCTTCGGGCTCCCCATGGCGGATCAGGTCGATGGTGGTTGTGCCGCTACCTTTGATCATATTCAGCCCTCGGAAACACCGGCATCGGCAAAGGTGGCCATACGGTTGTGCAGGCTGCAGGCGAGGCGAAGCAGAGGAACCGCTGTCGCCGCACCACTGCCCTCCCCCAGCCGCATGCCGAGGTCGAGTAGTGGATCGGCCTCAAGCGCCTCTAACATCGCACGGTGTCCGGGCTCCGCTGAGCAGTGAGAGAAGAGTAGCCAATCACGCACCGCCGGCTGGCTGCGTACCGCCACCAGCGCAGCTGCGGTGGTGATATAACCATCAACCAGCGCAGCTATCCCCTGCTGAGCACAGCTGATATAGGCTGCGGCAAGAGCGGCAAGCTCAAAGCCGCCAACACAGCGCAACACCTCAAGCGGCGGCTGATCCAGCCCCTGATAACGAGCCAGCGCCTCCACCAGCACCTCTGCCTTGTGAGCGACTCCGGTGCTATCAAGACCGGTTCCAGGCCCCGCCAGATCCACAGGATTTCTGTTGAGAAGAGAGCAACTCACGGCAGCTGCCGCCGTGGTATTGGCGATGCCCATATCACCACCGATAAATAGCTGCGCACCGCTCTCCAGAGCACGCTCTACCGCTGCCCTGCCCGCAGCCATTGCGATCTCCAACTGCTCTTTGCTCATAGCGTCTTCGTAGTGCAGGTTGGCGGTGCCCGGTCCGGCACGCTGCTTGATCACACCGGGCAGATCGGCCGATTCCGTCACTGTACCCACGTCTACCACCTCAAGGTGTGCTCCCAACTGTTCGGCCAACACACTGATGGCGGCTCCACCAGTAGAGAAGTTGGCCACCATCTGTACCGTCACCTCCTGGGGAAATGCCGAAACCCCCGATGCGGCAACACCGTGGTCAGCGGCAAAAATAGAGAGATAAACAGCGTTCACAGCAGGCAGATCCGAGCGCTGCATTCCACTGAGCTGAATAGCAATCTCCTCCAGACGACCTAACGACCCTGGAGGCTTGGTCAACAGCATTTGACGCTCTCCGGCCCGTTCCATTGCCGTTATGTCCAATGCTTTTATCTTGTTATCGATCCACTCAAAGCCCACTACTGTCCCCTTTAAGAACCTGCGGCAGACCAGCCACAGTTAAAATCACACGGTCACACTGAGCCGCAATACGCTGGTGCATCCAGCCGGACTCATCGACAAATTGTCGTGTCAGCTCACCCATGGGCACCACCCCCATGCCAACCTCATTACTTACGAAAATAATCTCCCCTGGTAGCTGAGGCAGTAGCTCAACAAGTGCATCAACTTCCCGTTTGAGGTGCTCACCCTCATCTTGCAGAAGAGTATTGGTTAACCACAGGGTCAGGCAATCCACCAGAATACAGCGATCAGATCTGGCATGATCTTGCAGCACCTTGACCAGGGCCAGAGGCTCCTCCACAAGATCCCACTCATCCGGCCTTCGGCTCTGATGAAAGGCGATACGCTCTGCCATCGCCCGGTCACCCGCTGTCGCCGTCGCCACATAGAGCACAGAAAGAGCAGTGCCCCCCGCAAGAGACTCCGCCAAGGTGCTTTTACCCGAGCGCGCACCGCCTAAAATCAGCTGTTTCACCTTTGCTCAACCCTAACCAAAAATTCTGCTCATTATGGGGGCTGTGAAGGAGTAGGTAAATGTATCAATGGGGCAGGGACGGGTTTGAGGGCTGCACTGATCGCTACCTTTTAGCAACATACTCACCTTCACGCACCATGCAGATAAGAAGCAGTCTAAACTTTTGTCAAGGAAACTAATCACATTATCAACTATTTTTTTACATTGACGACTTGATTATTTTCATTTCATAGGCCATATTCTGTAGATAACTTAGACATACGCATCATAAAAACAAGCTTTGGTTACGCTCAAATAACCGCCAGGAGAGAGGCTAATATGGACATATTCATTCGCAGACTACCCGTATCCACCACCCGGCTGGATCTAATCCAGTTTGCCACTGATGCGCTTGAGCCTCAGTGGCACCTTCTTGAATTTTCACCTATTGGCAAACTCAAAGGGTGCGAGATTGTACGAATTACCAATGGATCGCTAACCAACCCCGAGTATCACGGGCTTCTTCACATCGAGCCACCCAAAGCAGCCCTTGCAGTGATCGACCGACTAGACGGCTCTATCTTCAAAAACAAAAAGGTTGATGTCAGAAAATTTTGTCGCCGCTCTGTCGAGCGTGACCGAAGGCGCAATGAAACCCAGCCACTGTCACCGGATATCATAGAACAGCGCAAAAGTGACCGTCGAAGAGGCAACCTTGTCTTCAAGAAACTTAGAGCTGGCGCAACCGCATAAAAAAGGTTTCCCATCTATTCTCCTTCTGCTATATTTAGAACTCAAGGAGAACAAGTTATGATCACACCACTGACAAGGCGGCAACAAGAGATCTATGAGTTTCTTTTAGATCACCTCAATGAGTTTCCTCACCCACCGACACTGGATGAGCTCTGTATCGCCCTTGGACTCAGCTCCAAAGGCTCACTACACAAACAGATTCAGGCCCTGATCGATGCAGGCTTGGTGGCACCAACCAACAACCTCAGACGAGGAATACATCTGGTTGAGCCGCCGACTGATGAGCAAGAGGGGCTCCCTTTCTTCGGATATATTGCCGCAGGCCAACCCATCGAAGCGATACAGCAGCAGGAGATGGTGGATGTTCCCGCCTCTCTTCACAGCAAGGGCCCTTGCTATGTGCTACAAGTGAAAGGTGACTCTATGATCGAGGAGGGAATTCTGGATGGAGATCAAATTGTCATAGAGCAACGCGATCAAGCGCGTAACGGAGAGATCGTAGTTGCCCTAATAGAGGGTAGCGATGCCACCTTAAAGCGTATTGAACAGAAACCAGGAATCGTTATTCTCCACCCGGCTAACTCCGCTATGAAACCGATGAAATTTGCTCCCGATCAGGTGCAAATCCAAGGAGTTCTAGTCGGCCAGATGAGAAGTTACCAGTAGGATATAGAATCAGCGCATCAGCTGACAGCTTGACCAAGTAACCTCCATCAGGATTTGATCGGCTTACAATCGAGTCATATTTTATGCCGCACTTCCCTGTAGGAGTGCTTTCTCGAAGCGCGATGGATAGTTGCACCATGGTGGTTGTTTCATCACGGTTCGAGAGACCGATCCTTGTATGATCATTCCCGAAACCCGAAGAGTGTCAGATAATAAGCTGGCTCTATAAAGAGATATTTCAATCTGGGGAAGCCATCCGCCCCTGAAGCTTCGGGCTTGTATGTAGATTGGCTTCCCCACCCTCTTCGCCAAATTCGAAGAGCATACGAGGCCTTGAGCCTTGTTCCTCCATTAAGAAGATTGGTATCGGTTATTTGTAACTATTCAGCTAACCCTGTTTTTGGGTTATTTTTACCAGGGGTCGGAGTCGATTGCGTCAAGATGGGTGAAAAATACACCTTTTTATGGCGCAATGCTTCCGCTCCTTACCCACATCCATGTGGGTAATCAACTCCGACCCCAAGTCCAGCTGAATAGGTACGGTTATTTTACACATAGCAAAATAATCACTTGCAACCTCTCTCCTCCATCGTAGAATGCAGGTTCGGAACGGTACCCAATATTGGGTTAGGGAGTTGGATTCATCTGAATCACTTCCGAATAGGGAACTGAGATAAAAATCTCGACTGTCCCCGCAACTGTGAGCGAGTAGTCCCGATCCAAAATACCACTGATGCAGACGCATTGGGAAGGTGGAGAGGGGCGATGATCCGCGAGTCAGGAGACCTGCCGCTCCCGCGTCGCATATCTGCTGAACGGGGTATTCAACAGAGCGGTAATCCGTTAGTCGACGCATTCAGGTGAACTTGCCGGATCGGACAAGCGCTTGTGTGCAGCAACGGTCGGATTAACTCCGCCCCACCCTCCTCACGAGCGACCCATCCAGCAGTTCATCACCATAATGTGTCGTCTGGTGGGGCCGCCGAATACATAGGGGCCATCCCCAACCGTAAGCTGCATCGACTGGAGAGATCTTCAAGCGATCTACGCTTAGGCGCACATCAAACGACAACGGTTTGGTGGAGATTGAATGCGATTTACAGAGCAGTACCCCTTAACTCTTTGTGCCTTAATGGTGCTCACCCCGGTCATGCCGCTCGCTCAGGGGGCCGATGAGCTACAGACTATCAACGTCACCGCTGCACGTATGGCACAGACAACCGATGAGACACTCGCATCGGTCACTGTACTAACCCGTGACGATATCGATAGGAGCCAGTCCAAATCGATCGATGAACTGCTCAGCGGCCTTCCCGGCATCACGGTTGATGTCAACGGTGGCTATGGCAAGAACACTGCAGTCAATATTCGCGGCACCAACAATAAACATGTGCTGGTGCTGATTGACGGGGTGCGTATTGGCTCATCCACCCTCGGCGCCGTCGCCTGGCACCATCTGCCGGTCTCTCAGATCGAACGGTTAGAGGTGGTGCGTGGCCCACGGTCACACCTCTACGGCTCCGAGCCTATTGGTGGCGTCATCCAGATATTTACCCGCAAGGGAGAAGCTGGCTCCACCATCAGTGGTGAGACGGGTATCGGCTCAAACGGCACTCATCAACTACAGGGCGGTCTCAGCGGCGGCGATCTGAACACCCGTTACAGCCTGCACCTATCGCGCTTCGAAACCGAGGGGATTGATGCCACGGTAGGCAACAACCCCGATAGGGATGGCTATGCCAACACCTCACTGAGCGGCACCCTCAGTCACCGTTTCGACAGCGGTACCGAGATCAAGCTCAACCTGCTGCGTGCCTATGCTGAAAATGAGATCGACCGTACTGCCGCCAACCTCTACGACACAAAAACGCTGCAGCAGTCTCTGGGTGCCGAACTCACCTTTATGCCGATGGATTGGTGGGACCTCTCCCTGAGCATCGGTCGGAGTTGGGATAGATACAGCGAGTACGTCAACAGCACCAAAGGGGATGTTTTCAATACCACAAACTCCCAGCTCAACTGGCAGAACGACCTGATGGTAAGTGACAGCCAGATAGTCTCCCTGGGGCTCGACCTGTTTCGTGATGAGGTGGGTGGCACCCAGAGTTATAGTGTCACCTCCAGAAACAACAAAGCAGCCTTTGCTCAGTACCAGCATGAGATTGGAGATGCCGGCATCACCACGGGGCTACGCTACGATGACAACCAAGCCTTTGGTGGGCACACCACCGGCTCTATCGGCCTTCGCTACAGCCTCGACAACGGCGTGACATTCACCACCTCCTACGGTACCGCTTTCAAGGCACCCACCTTTAATGACCTCTACTGGCCGATCTACGGCAACGCCAACCTCAGGCCGGAAGAGTCGAAGAGTTACGAAGTAGGCTTAAGCAGCAACAGTGGCGATATAACCTGGAGTGCCAGCCTCTACCGCACCCGCATCAGCAATCTGATCGACTGGGCATGTGCCGTCAACTGCAGCGATGCAGACTGGGCAAACCACCTCTGGCAACCCTCCAATATCAACAGTGCCAGAATCAAAGGAGTGGAACTCTCGGCGACAACCGATATCGCCTCCTGGCACCTCAGCGGCAGCCTCAACCTGCTCGACCCCAGAGATGGAGCCACCAATAACTACCTACGCTGGCGAAGTAAAAAGAGCCTCCGCATCGATGCCGACCGTAGCTTTGGCCAAAACGATTTTGGCATTACCTTGCGACTACAGGGAGAGAGCTACAATGATGCAGCCAATACCACCCGCCTCTCTGGCTTCGGTCTGATTGACCTGCGTATAGCTCGTAAATTGGATAAGAGTTGGCGTATTAAGGGACAGATGAAAAACTTCCTTGATCAACAGTACCAAACAAATAGTGGCTATAACCAACCGGGGCGGGAGCTGTTTATATCCGTAGCTTATCAGCAGTAACTTTAGATTGGAGGCAACTATTCAGCTGGATTTAGGGTCGGAGTCGATTGCCCACATGGATGTGGGCAATCGACTCCGACCCCTGGTAAAAACAACCCAAAAACAGGGTTAGCTGAATAGTTACCAATATCTCTCCTCGGGGACCGATGCACTAACTGATAATAGACACCATGAGTGATAACCAGAAACACACCACCAGGATGCAACGAAAAAAAGCCCTTGTGGATAAAAGTATCAGTCAGGCAGACCTGGAGAGAGGCCTGCTCCTGGTCCACACCGGTAACGGCAAAGGCAAGAGCAGTTCCGGTTTTGGCATGCTGGCCCGGGCCTTGGGACATGACATGCACGTCGGCGTGGTACAGTTCATCAAAAGCCCCGGTTCTACTGGTGAGGAGCGCTTCTTTCGTCGCCAGGAGAACGTCGAGTATCACGTCATCGGTGATGGCTTCACTTGGGAGACCCAGAACCGGGAGCTGGATATTGCCACCGCCCGCCGGGGGTGGCAGCAGACGCTGAGGATGCTCAATGATCCTGAGATCGACCTGCTGCTCCTCGATGAGTTAAATATTGTCCTCAATGCTCACTACCTGCCACTGCAAGAGGTGTTAGAGGGGTTGCATCGCCGCACCCAAGACCAGCATGTTATCGTTACCGGCAGGGGGGCGCCTGCTGAACTGATAGAGGCCGCCGACACGGTTACTGAGATGAAACTGATAAAGCACGCCTTCAAAAACGGCATCAAGGCACAACAAGGCATTGAGTACTGAAATGAGGCATTGCAGGTTTTATTTTTTGCTCCTGCTGATCTTTGCCGCTACTGCACAGGCCAGCGATAGACCCGGCAAGGTGCTCTCTGCCAACCTCTGCACCGACCAGCTGCTGCTTTTTCTGGCAGACCCCGATCAGATAGCCTCAGTTTCACACCTCGCCCTTGAACCGAACAGCTCCTACATGGCAGAGGCGGCCAAAAAGTACCCTATCAACCATAGTCAGGTCGAAGAGCTACTGGCCCAACAGCCGGATCTGATTGTCACCGGGGCTTTTACCCAACGCAGTATGGTCGAGCTGATGCGTAAGCTCGGATACTCGGTCGAGATTTTCACCCCCGCCGCCAATATTGATGAGATCCGTAACAACATTCGCCGTATGGCAAAACTGCTGGGGCATGATCAACGTGGCGAAGCACTGATCCAGCAGATGGATAGAAGAATCAGAGAAGCCACCAGCAACCTCCCTGTAAAAACGATTCCCGCCCTCTTCTATCAGCCCCGTGGTTATACCAGCGGCAAAAACACACTCCACGATGAAGCGCTGAAACTAACTGGCTGGCGTAACATCTCTGCCGAGCAGGGTATCGTCGGTTACAACGCTATCGACCTGGAGACGGTACTGCTCGCCAAACCAGAGCAGTTCTTCACCTCAGCCTACGCACCGGGTTCTACCTCTCTGGGGCAGAAACAGTTGCAACACCCCGCGCTGAAGAGGATCACTGCCGGGCGCCCGATGATCGATATCGACTTTCGTTACTGGATCTGTGGCGGCCCAATGATTGCTGATGCCATCGAACGGCTGGCAGAGATACGTCAACCATGAGATGTTCCGGCAGCAATCGAATTACAGCACTATCCCAGGGGCGGCTTATTGCCCTGTTCAGTGCACTCGTCATCGTCCTGCTAGTGATATCACTGTTTCTCGGAACCCATCCGATACCGGTCTTTCAGGCACTACGGGAGAGCCTGGGTGACTCCCCTTCAGTCTACTCACTAATTGTCACGGAGGTACGCCTGCCGCGTGCCCTGATTGCCACCTTTGCCGGTGCCACCCTGGGACTCTGCGGAGCAGTGATGCAAGGGTTGTTACGCAATCCTCTCGCCAGTCCGGGGCTGATAGGCAGCTCCAGCGGCGCTGCCCTTGGTGCGGTGGCCGTGCTCTACTTCGGTCTCGGCAGCAGCTTCTGGCCAGCACTACCCATGGGCGGCATGATCGGCTCCCTGCTCGCCATGCTACTGGTCTATCTGCTGGCGGGGCGCGACGCCTCTATCGTCACCCTTATCCTTGCCGGTGTTGCCATCAACTCCATGGCCCTGGCGATGGTCTCACTGCTACTCAACCTGGCACCCAGCCCCTATGCGGTGCGTGAGATGGTGCTGTGGATGCTCGGCTCCGTTGCCAACCATAGCCTCAATGAGTTCTGGATTATGTTGCCAGGCACCCTCCTCGGCTGGCTGTTACTGCTTGGCCACGGCCGTGCTCTCGATAGCCTGACACTGGGTGAAGAGACCGCCCGCTCCATGGGAATCAATGTTGTCCGCCTGCGTTGGAAGCTCTTCCTGGCCGTGTCATTAGCGGTGGGCTCCACCGTCTCCGTCACGGGCGCTATCGGCTTTATCGGTCTGGTGGTACCCCATCTGTTAAGACCCCTGGTGGGTTATATGCCGGGAAGGCTGCTACCGGTCAGTGCACTGGGGGGGGCTGCCATGCTGCTACTGGCAGATATCGCCGTGCGTCTCTTTCCGCCAGGCACCGAGATCAAGGTGGGTGTACTCACCTCTCTGGTCGGTGCGCCCTTCTTTCTCTACCTGATTCTGAAAACCCGGCGGGTAGCGCTATGACGACCCTGGTTGGAGAGCGTATCTCTGTCGATTTCGGCAACAGTCAGATCCTGCAGCAGACAGACATCCAGTTAAAAGAGGGCGAACTGCTCGGACTCATCGGCCCCAACGGCGCAGGTAAAACCACTCTGTTGCGAGTGCTGGCGGGGCTGCTGCCACAGAGTAGCGGCAGAGTCACTCTGGATGGGGATGATCTAAACCTTATGGATCCGGTGCTACGCGCCAGACAGATCGCCTATCTGGCCCAGAATGGTGAGGCCCACTGGCCAATTCAGGTAGAGCGTCTGGTGGAGTTGGGGCGCACCCCTCATCTGGGTAGCTGGCAACAGCCCGCTGAGGCCGACCGGAAAATTATCGTAGAGGTACTGAAATCAACTGATATCTGGTCACTGCGTCAACGCCGCTTCACCAGCCTCTCCGGTGGAGAACAGATGCGCGTACTGATCGCCCGGGCACTGGCGGTCAAACCCCAGATACTCCTGGCGGATGAGCCGGTAGCCGCCCTCGATCCGGCTCATCAACAGGAGATTATGGCCCTGCTCCAGCAACACTGCCGTCAGGGAGGCAGTGCCGTCGTGGTACTCCACGACCTCAGCCTCGCTGCACACTTCTGTAACCGGCTGCAGCTGCTGCAGGAGGGAAAAACCGTTGCCGTGGGTAATGCCGAAGCGGTACTCAGTGAGGAGAATCTGCGCCGGGTCTACCACCTGATACCGAACAGCAGCAAGCTGGGTGGCCCCTTCTCTCTGCCGTGGGTCTCTACCCGCAAATGACCCGATCTCTTTTTTATTTCTGGATAAGCCCCTCTCTTCAGGTTATCCCACTCTGCTCAGAGTGTTCTGATCCGTATGATGAAAAATCTCCTGATCAACGGGTATCCACAGCTGGGTATCTTCTTTATAACTAAATGTCCCATCATCATTAACAGTGACATCCAATGTATATCTTTTGGTTTTATAGCTATCGTCCAGATATCGGTTGGACAGAATGCCGTAGGTTTGCGAGCCAACTTCGGCTTCCAGATGAAAACTTCTGCTGTCGGTCTCAACATAACCACCCGCATTGATCAACACACCACGCGGTACCGTAAAGCAGCGCATAACCTGCTTTCGATCCCCATCCCATAACCAGTAGCCAAGCTCTTCGTGAAAAGCACTCTCTTCATCTAAACGCCAACAGACCGTTGAATAACGCAGACCGTATAACGCCTGGGGCCCATTATTGACCGGACCAAGCGGCTCAAAGACAATTTTCTCCCGAAACTTCGTGGTCGTCTCCTTGCTGTGGATTCTGGATATATCAACACCTTGATCACTTTCCCATGTCCCTGCCAAGGGGGCCAGTGGTCCGAGGTTTGCGTAAATGTCATCACTCATATGTTAACTCCTTTGAAGTAATCTTGACCTGTCCCGAATAATAGCACCAACAACTGGATAAGGTGGGGAGAGGGAACTAATGAACACAAAAACTTGAATTTGCACCGCCCATTAATAGAAGATTATCGGTAACTATTCAGTTGGTGCTCGGGGTCGAAGTCGATTATCCACGTGGATGGTAACTTCTCAATAACCCAGTGTAGATGGATAACTTTCAGGTGGGTGCAGTGACACCTTTTCAGGACGTACAGCAGCAAGGATGCTGCTGTGAGCGTACAGGGATCTATTCACCGCGTCTCCTGAAAAGGTGTTACTGCACCCCTATGGCACAGAGTTTTTGAGAAGTTACCTGAATAGTTACTAAGTATTTTAACCCTCTGTAGGATTAGATTAGCTGCAGGATTTTCATACTGAGCCATAAAAAAAAAATCCCTGCCGACCTGGGAGCCTGTAAGAGAATAGGACAGGCTCCTGGTGTTAGATAACAAGCCAGAAGCCGTTCCTCGCCATCCAGGCATTATCAGCCTCCTGCAAAATAGTGGCTGTTGACCGCCATATGGACAAAAATGCTGGCAACGTAACCAACGGC
>JBEVXV010001126.1:0-4307 GCA_040505915.1 Sedimenticola sp.
CCTAATATGGAATAAAAGATAGGCGAATATTGTACAGAATTGATAATAGTCTAGCGGAAATCCAAAAAAGCGTGTTTTGGCGTCCAGACAACGTTTTTTGATGGTTTTCATATATTTGGTATGTATATATTGCAAAACCGCCGGGTGCCACTTTGGCACCCTTGGGGAACTTTTTTTAATTAGGTCAATCCAAGATGGCCGCCAAATATCCATATTGAATTGCATGGTTGGTCTGCCATTACGTATTTCAGCAATTTAAAGTTCTGTAATCATGGCAGTTGATACAGGAAACAATTTGGGTAACTTTGAATTGAAATTGGCTTATTGCCTCATTTGCATAAATCCAATATGGCCGCCAAAATAGCACATTTTAGTCAATTTCGGTTAAATTTTCCGCATTTATTTGGGCAGCATAACTCGTTTTGGTGTCGAGACAAGGCTTTTTGAATTTTGTTCATATATTTGGTGCCATCCGATTGCAAAACCACTGAGTGTCACTTTATCACCATTTGGGATTTTTTTTATTAAATTTTGAACATTTTCGCAAGCATACTTTTTGGGGTTATTTGAAATGTGTGAAATATGTTGAAAGAAATCGCGCATATGAAGGAAATAATTGCATGTAAAAATAGAAAGACTCAACTTCAAAGGCAATCTGTTCTCAAATTACCACTATTCATTGAAGTGCATGTTCATCAATCGAGTAAAAACAATATGATTAATCAGGTAACCATTTGAACCAGTGCCCGACAGCTACCGGTACTCGATGCGACCATCAAAACGAGGTGAAACACTTTCTAAACTGCGTTATATTTTACCTGTGTAACCTATAGTGGTGCTGAGAGGTTTGTAGTTATTGAGAACACATGCAGTTTGCAGAAAAAAATACACACAAAATATGCCTGATGTTCTGCAAAGTTTAGGAGCCTCAATACTGTACACATCTCAGACAACGTATGTATACGTGCGTACTCATCGCATCAATCCGCATACTACATTTATGGCTATAAAACGTAAAACGTAACACAGTATAGATTATAGAAACAGTTTTACCTCGTTTTGATTGTCACATTCGGTACTGGTAGCCGCCAAACACTGGTTCAAATGGGTACCTGATTAGTCATATTGAAGAAAAGTACCAAAGTGGTTTTCAAGATGGCCGCCACATATATATGTACATAGTGTTATATGATGTACAATCAAGTTAAATGTTTTGTTCGATTGTCAATCAGTGTCCAATTTCATCTAAGGCTGCATATCACACATGTCATATCGTCCATTTTGATTAACTGGGCACACTATTCTGATGTCATTGTCATCATGGTTATTTAGTCAACTATTTCATTTATGTCCTCGTCATCTACAGATACATTACACACTTTAGTACATTCATTCGCACACATTCTCTCACCGTGGCAATTGCAAAACATGGAGCATGACAGTTTGGCAGCATAGCAACCACAACGAGCGGACGCACATGGTTTCGCAGACGCACACCCACACCTAATCATTTCTAGCACATTTTGTGGTGCAGTGGACACGCTAGGACGCATTGGCACTGGGATTAGGAGAGTTGATGCTTCATCCAACGACCAACCGAGTAGCGTAGGGTCTAACGCAGGAGGGTCTGGCAATACAGCTGATCTCCAAATGCAAGCCTGCAAATGTGCCCTGCAGACATGCTCTACAAATGCTTCTGATGTTGGAGGTAATGATTTAAGATCTGGAGCAGCTGCCACATTACGCTTTCCCATTTTCGATGCCCATACATGATATCGTACGTCAGACATGTTTGTTTCTCCAGTAACACCATAGCAACCAGCAATGAATGTAGTAGCCTCTGCAACTATGTCCTTTACTTCAGAATCTACATGTCCCATCAATTCGAGTTTCCGTCCAGCTTTGAGAGTCTTAATAACCGTTCCCTTTCCAATTCCAAACAAGTAGGATACTGTATCACAGCCGGATACAGCATGGGCAGCCAGAAGATGTGGCACAATCTCACTCTCTTTGTCTACTGTTTCCGGTATGTCGACTACAGTTCTCCCCTGGCTCGTACCTGCCATTGTAAGTTTGCAGGACAAGTTAAGCAAATCGTAGTGATGACAAAGCAGAACAAATACGTCGGTATCGTCACACACAACTCGAATATGGTCCGTTCCACTGCTTGCCAGATGAACCACTTGTTGGACAATAATGACATCTGCTTCTTCATGTGTTGTCTGGAGGGAGTCGAGATGTAGAACGTCATTGCCTTTTATCTGGACTGGCACATTGTTTTGGCCCGTGACAACGAGTTTGTGTTTGTCGGTGTAGTTTTTCCCATTTTCCAGAAGCTGCTCACAAATAATGTCAATCAGTTGGACCTTGTTCTCTGTTACAGATAGCGCAACCTTTTGCGCCGGAAGTGGGGTGTTAAGTCCTAGTTTGTGGTGCCTGGTTCCCAACGATCCAGCTCGTGAACGTCTGGTTACATTCTTGATGCTGTGTTGAAAGTACCTATCAAATACTAGATACACATCATTTTGCAGAACTAGTTTGTAGATATGACTGCAGAAATTGTCAACATATTCCTTTACAGTGCCCTTCACTGGCCAGTGTATAGTCCACATAACGGCACACCCATCAACAACAACTACATCTGGTTGTTCAAATGCTCGTTCTGTCACATCCACCTGTAGTTTTCTTTTCAGTGTTGATTTAGTGTTTGTAATCCTCATGTCTCCATTATCGTCGAAGATGGATGCGGGTACAGGAGCAAGTTCATACTGGAGTACGTCCTTGATATTAATGTTACGTGATACCTGTAGGCCCATCACTCGCGAATAAATGAGCTTTGTGTCAAATACACGTGTGTTTCCAACTTTGATGTGCTTATTTGTTGCATCCATTGATACAACCTTCTTACCGAGTGTACTATGGAATCCTGATGGCCAGCTATCCTCGTAGTTCTTCATTTGCGAGTCCCCGATTGCTACAGCGTTATCAGCATTGACTGATTCGGGCCCGTTTCTGCCATTGACGATGTTGATTATTCCGGATGGATGGTCCGTTGGATCAATCGGGTCAATGCATGTCGTCAATTTCTGTCGAATATTGTCCCTGTCAAGTCGATCTGCGTCGATTCTGGATTTCAGCTCTTCTTTGTGGGTTGTCACATCCGGCGACCGAACGCCATCTGACATTTCCGAAATACCTTGCACCAGCTGGCTGCAAATATGCATGCTAAGGGCCCATCGCTTCACCGCATTTGGTTTGAGAGTGATACCTATTAGTCCACCTGGTCCATGTCCATATCGCATGACTGTAGACTCAATAAACATGTCGGACCAGATAGCGTTCCATAAGCCTGGTCTGTGGCGCATAACATGGTTGCCTTGAAGAAACTCGTCAACAACTTCACCCGGAAGACGCTGCATCGATCTCAGGTAGTACAAACCATACCGTGCATAATTATGATGACTAGCAGCAAAGAAGTATGGTAACATTTCTGCTACTGCCCACAGATGCAGCGCCCAATCAGCCTCTCTCTCTGCCCTCACGAATATCATCATCAACAAGACCGGTTTAATCAAGTTCTCCACCCACAACTTTGTTGTCCTACTTTCTTCAGCCTTTCCCTCCAATGCTACTATCAACTCATCATACCCTGTAACATCCATCATCTCGCCTCTTAGCAAGTCCTCAACAACCATTCGCAGTGCTCTAACGTTCTGTGGAAATTTCTTTCCCGATAACATCTTTTGCACACCCCCAAAACAAGCGTCCATTACATCACTCAGTCCACTTCCAGACATTAATGTACCTACAGATCCAACAAAGCTCATCAAAAAATGCATCCCCCCAAGCCTAGGTATGATCTTATCAAACAGGTTAGGATACACCCACATGACGTCTATAGCCACACGATAAAGTTGTTGATCTACAGTGAAGACAGTTATTGTTTGTCCAGTTGTTTTGGTTAGCCTTTCTGCTTCTACCATTGCTGTCATAATAGTATCTGATAACACCGATAAGGACACAAAATCATTCATCTACCACACCGCTCTGAGTAGTTTTACACATTTACATGTTTGACAGACTTTGGGTGGCAGCCATCTTGGGTTTCGGTAACTTTGCAATGTCTAGAATGCTTTTTGACGTCACAAGTGTGTGTGGCATACCTGAAACCCCAATACTAGCCACCATAATCATCCATCTACTACGTTCCTATCAAAATTTATATCCATTTCTTTTTTGGAACTGGCCAAAATCAGAGAAAACATGCTATTTTGGCGGCCATATTGGATTTATGCAAATGAGACATT
>JBEVXV010001127.1:0-2434 GCA_040505915.1 Sedimenticola sp.
GGTCAAAATAGTGCTTGGCGAAACGTTCCAGTGGTGTGCCGCTGCTCTCCGCCATCATCCGTGGATACCAGAAGTAGCCGCCGAACACCTCATCGGCACCCTGCCCCGACTGCACCACCTTGACCTCTTTGGAGACCTGCTCCGAGAGTAGATAGAAGGCCACGGCATCCTGACCGAACATCGGTTCAGCCATGGCATCCACCGCCTCCGGCAGACGCTTCAATACTTCGGAGTTGGGCACCAGATACTTGTTGTGTTTTGTCCCGTAGCGCTCCGCTACGGGATCGGAGTACTCAAACTCATTGCCCTTCTCATCCGGGTGATCCTCAAAGCCAACGGAGAAGGTACGCAGATCGGATACCCCCGCCTCTGCCAGTAGCGCCACCAGCAGACTGGAGTCGAGACCACCCGAGAGCAGTACACCGACCGGCACATCGGCAATCTCACTGCGTTTCTTGACCGCCTTGCGCAGGGCATCATGAATGGCCTCCAGCCACTCACCATCACTCAACTGCTGTGCCGGACGGGTCGCCGGTAGCTGCCAGTAGCGCCGCTCTCTGTGGTTTCCCTGATCATCGAACACCATGCAGTGACCCGGCTGTAGTTTTCTTACGCCTTTGAGAATGGTGCGGGGGGCGGGAATAACCCCATGGAGCGTAAACTGATGATGCAGCGCCACCGGGTCGATAGCCGTATCGACACCACCCGGCTCTAGCAGTGCCTGGGGTGTCGAGGCGAAGCGGAACCAGCCATGGCCATGGCTGTAGTAGAGGGGCTTGATACCCATGCGGTCACGGGCAAGAAAGAGCTGCCGCTTCTGTAGATCCCAAACGGCAAAGGCGAACATCCCCGAGAGCCGCTCGACACACTGCTCCCCCCAGGCGTGCCACGCCTTGAGGATCACCTCGGTGTCACCTTCAGAGAAGAAGTGGTAACCCATACCCCTCAGCTCTTGACGCAGCGCGGGGTAGTTGTAGATGGTGCCGTTGAAGACCAGGGCGATACCAAGATCTTGATCCACCATCGGCTGATTAGCGTGCTCCGTAAGGTCAATAATGGCAAGACGCCGATGACCCAATCCAAGCGGTCCATCGCTATAGCAGCCGTCGTGATCCGGGCCCCGCTGTGCCAACCGCTCTTTCATCGCACGAATTGCACCCAGGTCGGCCACACGACCATCTAAACGCAATTCACCACATATTCCACACATCGCACTAGGCTCCCGGCACAAACAAACAGGAAACTGACATAGGTACCAACTGCCATCCAATTCAAATCTAAATATAGGCGAAGTATGCCATACTCAGTAACTTCTCAATAACCCAGTGCAGATGGATGACTTTCAGGTGGGTGCTGTGACACCTTTTCAGGAGGTACAGCAGCAGGGATGCGGCTGTGAGTGTACAGGGAGGTATTCACCGCGTCTCCTGAAAAGGTGTTGCTGCACCCCTATGGCGCGGACTTATTGAGAAGTTACCATACTCACAGCCAATGAAGTGGAGAGGAGGTGTTATGTCACGGGTAGATATTGGGCTCATCGGTCTTGCGGTCATGGGGCAGAACCTGGCCCTCAATATAAATGACCACCACTTCAGCGTGGCGGTATTCAACCGTACCCCTCAAAAAACGGATGCCTTTCTCAGTGGCCCCGCCGAAGGCAGCACCATTATCGGCTACCACGCCCTTGATAAGTTTGTCGCTTCACTCTCCCTGCCACGAAAAATCATTCTGATGGTGAAGGCCGGTGACCCCGTCGATCACTTTATTGAACAGCTACTGCCGCACCTCTCACCCGGTGACACTATTATTGATGGCGGTAACTCCCGTTTCACTGACAGTGAGCGCCGCACGCATACCCTCGCCGAACAGGGCATTCACTTTATCGGCAGTGGCATCTCCGGTGGTGAAGAGGGAGCACGCAACGGCCCCTCCATCATGCCGGGAGGTGATGAGAGCGCTTGGCCTGATGTGAAACCGATACTCCAATCAATCGCCGCCCAAGTTGATGGTCAACCCTGCTGCCAGTGGGTGGGGGAAGGGGGGGCGGGTCACTACGTCAAGATGGTGCATAACGGTATCGAGTATGGCGATATGCAGCTGATCAGCGAAGCCTACCAGCTGATGCGTGAAGGGCTGAGGATGCCGGTAGATGATATACAGGCCATCTTTCAGGAGTGGAACCGAGGTGTTCTCGACTCCTATCTGATGGAGATCACCGCCAATATTCTCGGCGTTAAAGATGAGGACGGCAGCCCGCTGCTGGACAAGATCCTCGACAGTGCCGGTCAGAAGGGAACCGGTAAGTGGACCGCTATCAGCGCCCTTGATCTGGGGGTGCCTCTGACACTGATCGGCGAAGCCGTATTTGCCCGCTGCCTCTCCTCTCTAAAAGATGAACGGCTTCATGCCGAGACACTACTCGGCACAGCGACCC
>JBEVXV010001128.1:0-4475 GCA_040505915.1 Sedimenticola sp.
TCATTGGCAAGATTCATGCAAGCGATAGTGTATCAGAATCGACTTTGAATCTCGGGGAATTACGATGTTTGTCTGATAGCCTGATATTCTCACTCTGTCTCTCACCAGGAGAAGGATGAAGTGATGAAGAACCTATCTACAGCCCACCAACAGTCGGAGACGGAGAGGCGGCGACAGATGGAGAGGATAGCTGAGAGGCGAGAGCAGAGGCGACAACAGAAACAGACCACGGAGGAGAAGGCGTTGGAGCTATTGGAAAGGGCGTTAGAAATTGATCGAAGGTATGGGACACGGTCAGAAAATGCAACACATGAACGTGTGGTAGTACGATGGTCTAGTACCATACGGTCGTAGCATAGCAGTTACGACAGTATTGTGCTCGACCATCGATTAGATGAGACATGAAGGCGGTATAAATGGTGGAAGATAAATCGAAAATAGAATGTAATACATAATTCTTCATTATTGTGCCAGCGATAATAAAAATCCCCGGAATAATGAGAAACGAACAGGAAATGTGAAATTCGTCAGGTGTTTATTTATTTATTTATTTATACAATAATTAAAGAGGGTACACAATTGGCTTAAGCCAGTCAACCATTACTTCAGTCAGGCTCAAACGCTTTAGATATTGACCAAATGTTAGTCCCAACATTCGATACGGATCGAATGTTGGAATGATTTTAGGGCCGAAAACATATTGCAGTGGATAAGACTCGAAATCGTCAAAAATAGAAAGCATGTCTAGAAAGAATATTGTCTGAAATGGACAGAAAGAACAGAGTAAGTCTAGAAATTGTTCACAATGTGTAGGCTAGACATAAGGTACAAGAAACAACCCGTAAAGTTAGAAATTAGTTGAAAATGGAAGGTAATTAAGATCTACAATTATCCTGAATGGACCAAAGTGTTGGTTGATTGCTGCTTCGACATATCAATATTTAAGTTTCACTTTTGTAGTCTACAGCATATCAAATTCGCCGTTTCAATTCAGTAATTTTCTCTTGGTTTAGTAATATTACGTGTATCCGTTATTTTATATAGGGGAGATAATTTCGTTTTGTATATCTACAGTTCTGTAAAGATCCAGCTATTACACTGAATTTAGAAGTAAGTTGGTGTCTGTGAATGACATGTCTTCGGCGTGTTATAAAGTATAGTTTGTTCATGGTTTGTTGGGAACATGTTTATTCTAGGCACCAATACCAGGTTCTTCTATTACACAGAATGAATGAAAAGAAAGAAGCCCAAGACCAGAAACTGAAAGACCGGCTTGAAGACATAAAGAAAAAGAAAGAGAAAGAGAAGTTTAGCTTGGTGTCAGAAACATCGTCGGTCAGACCGTCATCCAAAACACGACCGTCATCCAAAACACGACCGCCATCATCCACGGGTTCGATCCAAACTGACAATTCTGCCAAAGGTGAATATAAACCACCATGTCGCTCTGATGCGGGTAAAGGATTATCAGAAACTTACCGAAAACGAGAAACTTACGACAAACGAGAGGAGAAACACAGATCCAGATCAGACAAACATGAGTCAAGATCAACTATGAAAGAACCCGATGTGGCAAAAGTATCGGGTGAACATGTTCCTGATTATGATTTTACAATATATTAGCATATTAATAGGTCTGTTAGTGATGAACATATTATTATAAACATAGTAACTTCAGGATTTTGATCACGTCTTGAAGTCGATGGGCACAGATAGCTAGATCAAACGAAATGCGAAGCGTCCACGAGACGTGATGCAAATTCCAAGAATAAGTTAATATGCTAATGATACTTTTGTTATATACCTTCTAGATCAACACATCGAGTTCACAACTAGATCAACTGTGAACACTATGCATTCATTTACGGTGTACTTTCGATACTACCGGCTAACTTCCATTTTCTTATAAGCTTGAAAAGTAACAATAGTCACAGGCATCTCCACCGAATCAGTTATATTTTGTTTGTGTATTTCATGGTATTAGTAATAGTTATAGCATGGTTTGTCCGCCTGTATGTGGAGATAATCCGCGAGCTATACCAGCGGAGTATCGATCGGCGTACACATGGACGAACCATGCTATAACTAATTTATCCCATGTATGGACTTGTACTAATAAATCGTGGACAAAAGTAAGAAAGGTGGACACAATGGGATAATTTTAATTGTAAATGAAAATAATGATTGAATATGCTGGTGACGTGTTCAAATTAGCAAATGAAAATTGTCTGCTGAAGAATTCTGATCTCGATACGAAAACGAGGCTAGTGTGTGATACGGGTTCAGAAAACCACTGGAGTGTGATACGGATTTTCAAATTGCCGTGTCGTATTCTACTGACACATACAACTTGTATTGGCAACAAATCTTTGATAGGTATATAATAGGTAAAGACATTAATGAGCCGCGTTGCGAGAAAACCAACAATGTGACATATGCGTAAAATATCCACCCAAATCACATTGCGCAGCCCAAGTAGTCTGATCCCACCTGAAATTTCCCGCCTATGAGTGATATAGGTATACCGTACGTAGTGATTCCTGAAATAGAATATCCCAAGTAGGCGGACAGTGTCGGCCCGGATTAGGCGGACAGTGTCGGCCCGGATTAGCCTGCGCGGACTGCGCAGGCTGATCCGGGTCGATGCTTTATGAATATGCCACTTAGTTTGTTTTCTCGCGATGCTGCTCAAATTGTGTTGGATTACCGTGTACCTCGCATACTGTTATAATGTCCCTTGATCGTTCTTATTAAAGTTAATATTTAATAATACTACCCAGCGGACACGTGACGTTGTCTAGACGTCAATCCAACCAATAACCGACGTCGTTACAACGTCACGTGTTTTCTGGGTAGTGTTAGCATTCACACATCAGGTTCCCCATGTACATATTCCCAGATTTGTGATGATTGTATGTTAACACATTAACAACTCATTTGCAGAGTAAGTAATGATTCTAGAATCGGAATGATCAATATTATTTTCGATGCTTTGAAACATTATTAAACACAACACAGTTATAACTACTATGTTTATTTAAATCATATACAATATATATAAATACATCATATGTAAGTTGTATAAAAACACAAATACGAAGCACAACGAATAACACATTTGGCGAAACATAGACATACATTTTCTGCCATTTGGAAACACACACATTCAATTGTTACGGAACAAAGCGTTTGGATTTGACATATTACACGAATGTACAACAAATAATTATTATGCTACTTCACATCGTCATAATAATAATTTGTTTTCGTGTCATGGTTGGCACAATTAAAATTTCAACACAGTACATATCTCATCTATATTGTCAACATTCTTTTATCACTTTGTATTTGGAACAATAAACTAAAAATATAATTCTTGATGCACATGATATCAAAGCTGAGCCCCAAATGAAATTCGAAATTGAATGAGGACCTTTGTTTTGCAGCTAGGCTAGCCATCCTTTGCAATGAGAGGACTGAATACAGCGAACGGCTCTTCATTATTTTTTTTCATATTCCTCCCCGAAAATATGTCTGAATTCAATTACAATTGGGTCAACAAATGCCATTGTAATGAAGTTCCAAGACATATTTTCTGAGAATAAATAACTAAACTAATGATTTCATTAGTGACCTTGACCTCCTGCGTATTGACAACAATGTTTTATTTATGTTTTTTTATTGCGCATGTGTATGCGCCCAGGAGACGCTACACTAATAATACAGACCATTGGCGTACGGTACCCAGTAGGGATCTGAGGGGTGCAAACAATCCTTCTTTCCGTATTTATTGATACAGTCAAACCTGTCTTCAACAACCACTCGATGGAAATGATGAAAGTGGTTTATTAAGTGATGCGGTTACTTAAACCTACATGGTCACAGATATAGAGCAACATATAACCTAGATATGTTTTATGTTCATATAGTGTATATTGTCTAGATGAAACAGAAACACAATTTTATTCCGTGAAAGTACACCGAGTTTGTCCACGAGTTTATTCTCGCAAACATTGGAAGTAAAGGGAGATAATCCATTACATGATTTGTCACAAAGTGAAAACGGTAAACACTTTCTATCAAAATCGGCCATCATTTGTTGTGGATTTATGATAATATACTGTACCTGCAAAACAAAATGACACTTTCACAGTTTGTTAAATTATTTTAAATAAAGTTCCGAAATACCATACATAATTAGCATAAGTTTCTGTCGCGCGACAGAAACGACTATTCATGCTATTGCAAAGTACAATAAATGTAAAAGAAATAAATGTACACATCGGTCACATTAAATACTGAAACCTGGGGGAATATTTATATAATCAGACACTTATTTATTTTAGATAATAAAACAAAATATGCTCAAGTGTGACCATACAGGTTTACCTGATGACATTTTAACCCTTCAACACCAAGTAACTTAATGGGCTGTTCCATGCCAATGTTTCATGCTATTTCATTGGTCCATTCAA
>JBEVXV010001129.1:0-1783 GCA_040505915.1 Sedimenticola sp.
TACCTGTTATAGCTTAGTCAAATACATAATATTAATGGGCCAACCCTCTGCGCCCACGCGAAAAAATTTAGTCATTTGTGATAGAAAATATTTATCATTAATGGCTACAGTTTCGTGAAAACCGGCAACTCTGTATGCTGCACCACATCTCCGGGATTATCACCAATGGGGTAAATCGAACCTGTTTCATAGGATGTCCGCGTACGGCATCAAATCAGCTTCATTGGGTATTGCATCCATTGGTAATCCAGGGAGGTGCCTTGGGACTACATCTGGGTCTCTTCTCAGGACCAAAGGTAAGGATGAAGGTCACCTCCTCGGAAACGCTGTCAGCACTTTTTCAGGTGAATCTGTATGGTGGCATGCACCTCTCCTCAAAATCAGTCAAATCAATTCTACAGAAGCAATCTCTAACTAAATTTACACGGTCAGGCGTAGCGTCTGGACATTGAAAAGCTTGGCTGCATCGAAGGTCTCACCACGGGCAACGTGCCAAATGGATTTAGCCAACTTGCGCATGAGTGCCGTAACAGCCTTGCTCTTCTTACCCCCATCACGTCTTACCTTATCCTGATACCAGGCGTTAACAATTGGCTCTCGCTGGAACAGGCGTAGCGCCGCGAAGTAGAGGTATTTTCGCGACATGCTTGGGCCACGCTTACTGATCTTCAACTGCCCCTGGTATTTGCCGCTGCTCTTCTCCTTGAGATTGAGGCCCAGGCTCTTCAGATAGCTGCCGGTGCTGGGGTATTCCAGTGGGCTTCCTTGCTTGGCGACTAATACCGCCGCGCTGGTCTTACCAAGCACCAGCCCCATATTCTTCATTGTCGGATCACTGCTGACCATAGCCTCAATGACCTTCTTGGCTTTTCCAACGGCGACCTGCCCTCGCCTAGCCTCTTGAGCCAGCTCCCGCAGCCAGTACAGCTCAGCATCCATGCACGGTACGCCAATGGTGCTACCGGCGCTTGCCAGAACTTGTTTGAGCTTTTTCTGGCTCAGGCCAATGCGCCCGATACGGCGCATCAGCTTCCCAGCCTGCTCCTTATTTGCCGCAATCTGTCTTGGCTCTCCGTACGCTGTAAGCAACGCCAGCAGGGTCACGGAGGCCGGCTCTAGCAAGGATGTCACTTCAGGCCAATGCCGGCTCAGCAGGGCCGCCAGGCGGTTACGATTGTGTTCAAAGTGCTTTTGGTGCATATCCAATACACCCAAGAGTGCGTTCAGCTCCCGGCGTTGCCCTGGCAACTCCTCCCAGAGTCCACTGGCGCCATCTAAATGCAGGCGGCCAATGATATAGGCCGATTTGGCATCATGCAGACTGGGAACCCCGTCATAGACTTCCTTGGCATCGTTGGTGCGTTTAGGGCTGACTCTAAACACCGGCAAACCCGCCTTTTGAAACAATAGCCGGAGGGCGTCACCGTAGGTCCCGCTGGGCTCCTGCACTACCTCCAGCGATGCCAATTCCAGTTTGGTCGCCAGTTGCTCTATCAAAGCCTTTGATTCCTGTGGATGCTGCCATTTTAACGTGACAATAACACTCCGATCTTGCCTCATAAGCACTCCAACCATATCTTCCTTGGCGATATCAACGCCAAACACTATGTGCTGCTCGTGAGTTTGCTTACCAATCATGGCCCAATCAGCTACCCTGACATCTGTTGTACGGTACATATGCTTTTTCATGGGGACACCTCCTACACGCGGTGGTTATATACTGCTAATTACAGCAGAATTATCGCTTTTGAGGGTTCCCTTCTCTTTATCTATAGCTGACTAC
>JBEVXV010001130.1:0-2126 GCA_040505915.1 Sedimenticola sp.
CTTCTGCCGAAAGGCAGATAATCTTCCCTGTGCCACTGGCCAACAAAACCATTCCAACTTGCTCGATGGACATTGAAGATGCTGTTTTTAAGCGGGGATTGACGGGGACCGATTGGCCCCTGGGCAATGTCGTACCCCTTTTCCTCTGCTTGTGTAGGTGAAAATGGGCTTATGCTTCAGGGCTGGAGCCGTCAACCTCTATTTGACTTTCATATCGGTTGGTGTAGGATGCCAAACTATTCATACGTCGATACCATCTGGTAGGGGATAGGTCTGGAGGGAAGCGGCATGGATTCACAGAACTGGCGGTTGGGGGCGCGGTGGCAGGTGGGTATGCACAACCCGGCTTGGTTCACCACGGCGCCTGCAATCTGAACACTTTATTTAGATTTGGATTATGAGGGATTTACCAATGCGATCGACACTCCTTGCACTTCTACTCATGACCCTGTTCTCGCCGGCTTCGTACGCAGCCCTTGTCACGGATGTGTGGTCGGGCGATGTTCTTTATGATGTTACTGGTTCATATAACGTTAACGACCACCTCACCTGGACCATCAGCTACGATGATAGCCTGGATCTGGATACGGATCCCAACACGACAGAGTTCGCATTCACCCCCGCTGACGACTTCTACGCAATATTCGAAAATATGCATAATGCTAAAAGTTTAGTTTTTGACAAGAATGCAACGCCAGGATCCGGTAAGCGCACCTATAGCACTTCGCCAGGATCGATCGTATTGGACTGGGGTACCGGTTCGAATCCATCGTCTGATGGCATGGGCGCTGATACTGATCTAGCGGCCGCCACTTTCCAGATCGATCAAAGTATATACTCCATGGGCTTGTACAACGTCACGGTTCAGACCGTACCCGTTCCTGCGGCAGTCTGGCTGTTCGGCTCCGCTCTGGCGGGGCTCGGCTTCGTGACCAGGAAGCGCAAACTGGCCTAGAGTCGTCCGCAAGAGCGGTATACAGGCCGCCCCAGCCGGTAACGGTTGGGGCGGCCTTTTTTGTGTGCGCCTGACATGTAGAGCCACTCACCCAGGCTTTCAACCTGAAAACGGCAGTTGACCGCTTTGAAAAACAGATAATCAGCGCAACAACTCAGCTATGAAAAGCGGGACGCAGAGAAAACGGAGGCGCGCCGAGTTCGCGGAGTAAGCTTTGATCCTATTGTATTGACCACAATTGCCTGTTTCACTCTCTGGGTGAATTACGCTGCAGGACGGATAGCACACTTGTGGCGGCGCATTAGGTTGTTACAACTCCTTGGAACAGGCAGAAAATTGCTCCTGCATTTTCTGCATACCGTCCATGCATGGACATAAAAAACTACTCCTCATCGTGTTCGAGCAGCTGCGTAGATTCACTGGATCGACGGTCTGCTCTCACCTTGTACTGCACCACCACAAGTTCACTCTCTACCTGAAAATTCTAGGTTGATTGTCCATTGAAACCTCTGCGCGCTCTGCACACCTATTGCCAGGAACCATGTGTCAGACACCTTGGCTGGCGCCCCAATCAACTACCTTTTCCAGACTAGTGAACGGTGCACAGAGCGCACAGAAGGGGGCAAAGGTGACTGGTGGGAGAGTAGCCTGTGGTCTCGGCACTGGCCATGGCCAAGCGCCCGACGGGCTGAGGTGAGGCGCGAAACCAGACACCGCCGATCCGCCGGCGCCCTGATACCGTGCTTCAGTTGCTCCGCAGACCCTCCGCAGCCTGTGGTGCGGGGAGGGTAGCATTGACGTTATATCAACCGGGGTGGTTTCCTGGCACGGCACAGGATGGCCCAAGAATGCCAGACCGTTGAGTGGGGAGATCCCCCGCCACTGCGAATGGTCGCCATCCGCAGGGAGGAACCGAATCACCCCTCCCCGCGGCTCTATGTGGCTGGTGTCAGGCCGCTATCAGGCCCGTTTTCTGCGGGAGATGAAGCCAAAACCGACAAGAGCGGAGCCGAAGAGCCAGACCGCGGCCGGGAGCGGTACGGATTGCAGCGTCACATGATAGGGGAAATTGGCTTCCCCGGTCAGATCGAGTGTATAGATCGTCCCGGATACCAAGCCGATGAACGAACCGGGTACTGGGTTAAGCTGTAATATGCCCAGGGAAGTAGTC
>JBEVXV010001130.1:2226-6194 GCA_040505915.1 Sedimenticola sp.
CCTGCTCATTCATCATGGTAATAGTCGCCGCATTGGCGCTCCCCACAGCCAGGAGGCACGCAGCAACCAGGCCTGTAACCAGTTTCATGATATTCATTCGCTAATTTCCTTTTCTCTCTAAGTTAGTCGTGTATGTATCAAACTGTCTCACTCTCCACCCGCGCCTGCGCCGAGTCTGAGTGACTGCGTCTCCCGGTCACTCACCCTGCGGCCGGTGGTATTCAATCATCTATACAGGCAACGATTGTAGGGGCTTTGGCCATCCCGGTAAAGCCCCTTTGCCGCCCCGGCCGCTCATGCGGCCTCTGGCTAAGTATCGGTGCAGGGGGAGAGACTCCCCCCTCCTGAATCAGCTCTCTTCACCTGGGATGATCCGGGCCTGGATGTCGACCAGGTCTGTCAGATCGTAACCGTCGAAGGTAATGGCGACATCACTGGTGGTGAGCGTGGTGGTGTTGTCATCGGTGATCCTGAACTCCAGGTCACCCGTGGCGGTATTGCTCCAGGCGCCGGTTACAGCATGATTCTCACCGGCAACCTGAGTGTTTTCAGTGATACCACCGGCCACAATATCCGCGCGCTGCTCATCTCCAGAGACCGCAGCGGTCTTCAGACCAAGGGAGTCGAAGAGGGCATCCAGGTCGATGGAGTCGGCCTCCGGGCCGGTGGCGGTAAAGTCGTTGATCAGATCCTCGCCATCGCCGCTGCTCTGGTAGTAGAAGGTGTCTGCGCCAGCGCCGCCGCTGAGGGTGTCATCACCGGTGCCACCGGTGAGGGTGTCACCAACATTGCCCCCAAAGAGGGTATCGTCACCACCACCACCGCTGAGGGTGTTGGCCGCCATGAAGTTGCCCATGAGCCAGTCGTCGCCGGCACTGCCGGTCTGCTCGGAGGCAAAGAGGATCTGCACATCGTGGCTGGAGATTATACCGCTGGCGTCAACGCTATCGTCAGCGTCCCCCACCACCAAGAAGGCAGGATTCGGGTCCGCAGCGGACCAGAGGGAGGTGGCGCCCAGATCACCGGCGATCTCGAGTGTGTCCTGCCCCCCGTTTGCGAGGACGAAAACCATCTGCTCGACATCCTGTGCCAGTACACTGCTTTCGCTGTCCGGATTGCCTAAACCGTCATCGATATTCACTTCGACAAGCGGATTGCCGGCTATCCCCCCGACAGTGTAGCTACCGGTGGTGGCGCCCCCACTGAAGGTGACCTGATCGGTGGTAACCTTTGTACCGATGACGATGTCATCACCCTGGTTGGGCTGGATAATGTAGTTGTTGGATGCCCAAGGGCGGCCGACCATGATCTCACTGTTCGTGGTGCCGAAGATCTCGCCGGTTTGCGTACGATCGATAGTGGTCCCTACCGTATCGCTCAGCGCACCGTCCGATAGTGTGTACTCCCTGGTAGAGGGGTTGCTTGAGTGGGTGAGCCTCACTTTATCGTCCGCACCCTGAACAGGGGGATTGGTGATAGAGAGGGTATCGTCATCCGGATCGGTATCGTTGTGGAGCAGCGCCCACTCAGGCACCCATACCGAGAACGGCACATCGGGAGGCCACGCCCCCACCCACCCGGAAGGTTCGGCGGGGAACATATTGTCGGAGATCATATTGGTGAGGATATTGTCCGGCATGCCCACCGGGGCGTCGTTCACTTCATTGACAGTGTACTTAGCGACAGCCGATGCTGTGTCACCACCACCATCTGTAATGGTGTAGGTCAGATCGAATGTGCCGTTAAAATTATCTGGTAAATCAACAGTCACCTGACCATTGGCTTGTACATCGGACACTGTAGGTACTGCACCAACTGGTGAAGTAGCACCTGAATTCACATTACTGATGGTCGGTGTTCCGGTCAGTTCAGCACCATCGGCACCTTCTCCATCATTAGCCATTACGTTGTATACGACCACGTTGTCAACGGGGTCTTCATCTACTTCAACAGTGTCGTTAACAGCAACCGGTGCATCATCATCCACCGTCACGGTGAAGTCACCGTTGACCGTGTCGCCATCACTGTCCGTGGCAGTGAAGTTGAAGGTCAGTGCGATGTCGTCCTCGGTATTCGGTGTGACGTGATCCAGTACGTCTTCCAGGTTGAACAGGAAGTCACCACTGGCCGCATCCGACAGGGTTACCGTGAACACTATGCGTACACCGGCAGTCGCCGTCAGTACGCTGCCATTACTGCTCAGCGTGTAGATGACCGTCTCACCCTCGGAGGTAAGTGCCAGTGCATTCAGGGTGGTAATCGCATCCGCGGCAAAGGTCACCGCACGGTCACCATCCACCGCTACACCTTGTGCCGCAGCACCATTGGCATCGTCCGCACCCCAGTTGATATTGAGCGCACCCGCTACCGTGGTGGCATCTGCGTCTGTATCCAGGGCTCCATCGGTTGAGGTCGCCGCATCACCCAGATAGGCATCGTCGTTACCATTGGGCAGGTCGTCTTCATCAACGACCGCGGTATCATCGGCCGCTGTCCAGGCCGGACCATCATCATCCACCAGAATAGTGATGATTCCGGTATCTACATCCGGCTGATCATAGATACCCAAGGCACCTGAGGCCGGTACTACGAAGGGGCCATGCAACAGATAATCACCTAGTCCTTCCGGGAAGTAGACGGTATAGCCAGCATTACCAGTGGCATTAGGCCCCGCCTGTCCACCGGCTGCGGTATCACCCACTAGGTCAAGGTTGATATCAGCAAGTGCCGCCAGCACCTCAGTACCTTGAATGACAGTACCGTCATTCAAGGTCAGGGGCGGAGAAAGGGCTCCATCGGTGGCTTTCACCAGCACCAGATAATCGGCTAATACGAACGTCTCACCACCCGGCAGTTCACCCACTAGATCATTGGGGCTCCTTCCATTCTCTTCGCTGCCTTGAACAAAGGTTACGCCCGAGAAGTCCTGGCGTGAAATGTCCAAAGTGTAGTCAGTTGCCTGTTCCGTTGCATTGGGGGGGGTGGTATCAGCCATCTTTAAAGCTCCCGATAATCCTACTGGTTAGACCCGTCCCCGAGTTTTTGTAACCCTTCGTGGACAGAACTTTTTATCCGAATCAGGCGATTAACTCTTAATTCAGAAACCGCCTTTTTCTCATATGTGTCTTTTTACCTAAATATGTGAACTGAAACATCCCCTATTTGAGTAATAGATCACATTTTCTTTGCATAAAGGCAAAGTATAGGTTATTTTAATTCCTAATTAATCTTAATTCTTCGTAACTATTCAATTATATCTATTTGAATAACCTACGGCAGGGGTCGGAGTCGATTGCCCACATGGGTGCGGGTAAGGTGTGGAAGCATTGCGCCAAGATTGGTGGAATATGTACCTTATCGAGACGCAATCGACTCCGACCCCAAACCCGGCTGAATAGTTACCATTCTTCAAGGATAAATCGAATAGTGGAAATGAAGATCCTTCATCATGGCGCAGTGACGGGTGTCACCGGTTCCTGCCACGAGTTGATCACCGACAGCAGCAGCTCAGTGCTGGTGGACTGCGGGCTGTTTCAGGGAGCAGATGATAGCCGCAGTGATGGAGCAGAGATCGAATTTCCGCTGAAGCGAGTAGCCGCTCTACTGGTAACTCACTGCCACCTCGACCATGTCGGTCGGATACCTCACCTGATTGCAGAGGGATTCAAAGGCCCGATCTACTGCTCCGAGGCGACGGCGATTCTATTGCCACTGGTGCTGGATGATGCCCTGCGTATGGGCATTACTCGCAACAGAAGGCTGGTCGCGGCCTTTCTCGAACTGATAGACGAGAGGCTTAGACCCCTGCCCTATAATCGTTGGAGTGAGATAGCGCTAAAAAAGGGATCAGGCAGCCGACTGGAGATACGACTACAGCCAGCAGGCCATATCTTGGGCTCAGCCTACATTGAGTGTCGTATCTCCCAGGAGCAAAAACAGACAAAAGTGCTTTTCTCAGGCGACCTGGG
>JBEVXV010001131.1:0-5064 GCA_040505915.1 Sedimenticola sp.
GACCAGATGACAAAGGCGATGGACAGACAGACGGACGCCTTTGTGAAGCTGAGCGAGGAGCTCAGGGGATTGAACAGTTTCTTCCGGAACGAGCGGGATCGACGAAGGGAGGAGAGAGGGCCTGACAGACGGACTGACCGCAGAGACAGACCATATTAGTTTTATGTAATCAATAAATGATTAACATGTTCACACCTTGTGGTTTGTGTTCGGAGGACCTCACACTCAAGCAGAGGGTAATGTAATGCCCCGGTTATTGGAATGGCCAGTAAGTCAATGCACTGTGTAAGTTACACAGGGTAGCAAGACCAAGAGCACTTCATAAACAAAGATAATCGGTAGTCCGAGTACCGGTCCTGCCGATTACTGGTTTATTAGCCTTGGCGCAGAAATCCGTGATTTTGTCTGTCAAGTTCATTCCAATTTCACACACAATTGGAATGATTTCGTAATAGAGGATGGGTCAGTAATGTTAAAAAGTAAATATACACGTTATATACGCTGGTTGCATTACCTGTCAGTAGCGGTAAGAGCAGTTTGATCGCCGTTTCTGAGGCGATTGTCTACAAGTATTCGACCGGTGATAATCTTTGCCTTGCGACTGTTTGCGCATGCGTAACGGAAGTAGGCCGGAAGTGATGTCAAATAAAGAGTATCGCCTAACTTTTGCACCAAGCGAACGCTAAACTTTATCCTTCCGATAAAATTGATTCCTTGTAAAGTACGTTTTTATTCGCTAATAAATTTGTCCGAGGTGGCAAACAAGTTCATTGACCATTATAATACCAGTTTCATGTATTTATTAGGTACGGTTCAGTCTAAATAATGCTTTTGGCAGGGTTTTATTTCACAAGTCCCCTTGACAACAGTAAGATCTTACGGTTGCTATGGACGTGCAGGGAGAATTTAACTGTAACTAGCTAGCAACCCTGACTGGCCTGAGAGTATATAGGGGCGGGAGCGTTCAAACTTTGGCATTCTGGGCGCCGGCAGCAGACTGAACAGTTAGACGAAAATTACTTATAGTTATCAGAGGTTATTCTCTGCATTCTCAGAAGAGTTATTAGACAGCCATCAACAGCACATATATTGTATACGAGTCATAGCCTCAGAGGTTGGTATTGTAACAGGATTATCACATGTTAAGCTTCTGATCTACATTATACCTGGGTGAAAGGTATACTATTTCCCCTCCACCCCAATCTTCCCTACCATAGTCCCCCATGCCCCCGCTGTGCCCCGAGAGGCTGAAGTAAGTGGAGTTACTTCCACTGTCGGGTCTTGATGAATAGTAGGATCTAGGGAGATACATCCCTTGGGACGGAATCCTACTATTGAGACCATACGGGAACTTTTCCTGTAATAAATACGCGCAGAGAGCTATTTCTCTAGCTGAGAGGTGCTGCTTGCCGGACGAAGAGACGCAAGGTCCCCCTCCGCCCAGAATCACAACATCTACACCATGAGGGAAGATAACATCTCGATTATAACATAATAATATAAATACCAAATTAAATAAAGATACATGTACCATAACCTTGTTGTTCGATTCCATGATATATATGTAGATTAAACTCCGGCCCACGCTACCCAAACCCGTGACATATTTATGGTGGCCGGCGGTGCGATCTAACGTGTCATGTGATTTATCACATTCGAGTTATTTCGAGCGACCGTATCCGCGTACCGAAAGCTGGTGATTCAGCTGAAGACTAAACGGTATTTTTGTTGTTGTATCGTCTGTCTTTCGAGTTATATCGAACGAACGACACAGACAAATATATAAAGTTGATACCACAGCTTACGCGTATTTAAATTTATCATTTTGATGGTACAAGATGGGAAAGCGAAGAACAGAAAAACGGAATGATAAAGATGGGGAATCAGAAGATGAGGAGATAGTATTAGGAGTGGACCTGGCCACGGAGCACACCGACGACATAGCGATAGCGGCAAAACAAAACGACATACCACAGCTAACAACAACACTTACAGAGGCTACAGGGTCAGAAAATGTTGAGGCGGCGAGAGAGAACGTAACGGATACCAGAACTATGCCCGTTAGTTTGCCAGTGATACCCCCTCCACTTCCCCAGCCCAGCAGAGATTTCACAACCAGTTGCCAACCAGGGAGGAGCTATGAGAGACCAGATGAAGACAGGGTAGCAAGTAGGAGCCAGATCAGAAGTGACCATGACAGGCACGAAGCTGGACAGTTGAATTTTGTAGCAGAGGGTCCCCCTCGGCACAGATGTTGGATGTCAAGGAGTTGTGAAGAACAACATAAGGCATATGGGCAGACGAATGCTGAACATGCGGAATACTCAAGGGGAGCAGTTACGAGCTACAGCTACGAAGGTCCGAGATCAGCTCATGACGACGCATCGCAAGGCAGGCCGAATGAGGATAGAAGCCATATCCGCGTGCCCGGAGCAACACTGATGCAAGCACAGAATAGAAACATGGACACGAGTTACATCAGACCCTATCAGAGAGAAACATTACCAAGAGCACATAATACGGAATATAGTGCATGTAGATATGACGAGAGAGCAGAGAGAGACAATCATTATGGTCTACGAAATCCAATAGGCCAACAAGTCGGGTTGCGAGAAGAGGGAAATGGCTATAGGCCGTATGAACCAGAGGAAATAGAATATTTGTATCATAGACCACCACCAACATCGAGGCATACCCTTCAGGGAGCATATAGCCAGACACCAGTCATGCGGGGAAACCTGAAACTACCTGCGTTCACAGGAAAAGAAGACTGGAAAGTGTGGATACGAAGATTTGAAGCAATTGCAGAAAGAAGAAACTGGGGAGATGAGGATAAACTGGATGAACTACTACCAAGATTACAATGTGGGGCAGGTGAATTTGTATTCACACAACTGCCCAGGAGCTCACTTAGGAGTTATAATGAGTTGGTCATGGAATTAGGCTATAGATATAGAATCATAGAAAATGCTAAGTCATACGCAGCTAAGTTCGCTGGTAGGAGCCAAAAACTGGGAGAGACAGTAGAGGAATACGCAGCCGAGTTAAAGCGTCTACACTACAAAGCTTACCCAAAGCGGGATAAGGACCAGAGAAAGAATGACCTGGTAGAAAGGTTTATGAGAGGCATAGCAGATGATGAAGTTCGGTTTTTGGTTAACTTTATGAAGAAACCAGAAGATATTGATGAAGCTGTATTTTGTGTTGTGGAGTGCAAAAGCGAGAGATCTAGCAGCAGGTACCAAGAACCGTATGGCGAGAGAAAGATGAAGAAGTGTCTGAGACGAACACAGCCTCTGGGTCCAGAAGACCACAGTGCGGATGAGATGGACGGTGAATTAGAAGATCGAGTAATGCGGCTAAACAAAGATGAT
Organism: Sedimenticola sp.; assembly: GCA_040505915.1. Lineage (GTDB taxonomy): Bacteria > Pseudomonadota > Gammaproteobacteria > Chromatiales > Chromatiaceae > Vondammii. The sequence goes on from JBEVXV010001131.1 coordinate 3,375, forward strand.
CGTCAAAGTAGAGCTCGGGGAGCCAGGTACAATAATGGAAACAAGAGTGAAAACCCGAGACTGGAGAGGAAAACGGATCAGGAAGGGAAAGAGAGCAAACCAAGCACAGAGAAGGTTGCAGATGACAAAATGACTCAGTGCCTACAACATCTCACCGACAGAATCAAGCAACTAGAAGAACAAGTAAAAAGAAACCATAATGAAACCCACAACAATACGAGTAGGCCACAAGCATGCTTTAAGTGTGGAGAAAATGGACACTACGCGAGGTGGTGCCCTAGTGCAGATAGAAGCCATAATAGGCGTAATGAGCAGCAGCCAAACTTTGGACCGCGTACGGACAAGGAGAGACACCCGTGGCAGGGACAGGAACATGGATCTTTAAACTTCATGGGGCGACCTCAGTAGGCCAACAGGGAGCCCTGAAGAGAACTGGCCAATCAGAAAAGCTGGGATCAATACCATGTACAAATGTAACAGATAAAGCCACATTACCTACATGCAATGGAGCATACATAAAGGGAAGAATAGAGAACATACATATTGTATATACAGTAGACACTGGCGCGACAAGAACAGTATTGTCCACCAAGGTTTACAACAGCCTAGATAAAGCTAGAAGACCACACCTTATTCCAGCCGCACGCTTAGCCGGTGCTGGTGGGAAGCCATTGAAGGAACTGGGAAAGGCAGTGTTTACTCTGCAATTGGGACCATTAAAACTCGAGAAAGAGCTGATAGTAGCTGAAATACAGGACGATTGCCTTTTAGGCATGGACATACTTCAAAATGATCAGGAAGGTCCTAGCGACGTGCTGCTTAGTCAAGGAATAATAGTACTACGCGGAGTAGAGATACCAGTGATGCAAGTTGGAACGGAAGGACAGAGGCGGGTTGTATCGGCAGATCATTTTGTTATACCGGGGTACAGTGAACGCATCATTGATGTTTACATACAACGGGATGAAGATGATGACCATAGGCCCGACACAGAGTTCATAGTGGAACCCACCAGCAACTTTCAAGAAGTATATGGTTTACGGATGGCGAGAACACTGGTTGACATAAAAGACCGAGTTACCAATCAGATAAGGGTTCTGAACCCGTTCCCCACAACTACATCCATCAATCAGGATGCAGTGGTAGGTATGGCGGAACCAAGGATAGGAAGCATACAGTTCATAGTAGATGAGCAGAGCGTGGGAATGCAACAGGAAGAAGCTACGGTGAGGCGCATACAGATTTGTAAACAAGAGGAACATGATACAGAAAGAAAGGTCGAAGCGGAGAGGACATGCAGTATACAAGAAATGACCAATGGGGAGACGGAGGTTGGCATACCACACCACTTGAAGGAATTGTGCAAACGAGCAACAGAAGATAAACCCAATCATGAAGCAAACAAAATAAGGAAACTGTTAGTAAAATACCAAAACGCATTCTCGAAGAATGACAATGACCTAGGGCTGACAAGCATTACTGAACATTGCATCGACACAGGGGATGCAGTACCAATCAAGCAACCACCAAGACGAGTACCCATAGCTTATGCGGAGGCGGAGCGAAACGCAATACTAGAGCTAGAGGAGAAGGGAGTCATAAGGAAGTCAAACTCACCGTGGGCAAGTCCCATAGTGCTAGTGAAGAAAGCTGATGGGAAAATGAGGCCATGTGTAGATTACCGGAGGTT
>JBEVXV010001132.1:0-7565 GCA_040505915.1 Sedimenticola sp.
ATGCAACTGTTTTGAAATGTGACGTTCAAATATTTTTGAAATTGTTGATAATATCGAAATTGGTCTGTAATTACCAGGTTCCGATTTGTCCACTCCTTTGAATATTGGTATAACATATGCTTCTTTAAGCGTATCTGGAAATATTCCTTGTGTAATACTAGTCTACTGTTTATAATGTGAGCTATTGCGGTTGTTATGTAACTATCTGCACTATCCTTATCTATATTGTATCGCATATTTGAATATTTGATATCAACTATTACAATACATGTATGTAAACACACTCATTAAAATACGCGATGTCACATATTCAAATTAAATATACATGTATCACCAATCCTGCTATGAACGAGAAATACCATCAATACAAATTAGTGATATCACCCGTTCAAATATGATGGTGATAGCACCGATCTGCACACTTTCTCTTGTTTGATAGGCTGTATAATAGAGATACAGTTCATATATACAGTCAGTTTAATAGGTATAGTGTTATAGTTTCTTGAACAAAAACCTGTTTCAGCTTTTCAAGCATATTTCAAATTATAGAGAGCTAATCTCAGTTATTTTTGACTGACCCTTGTAACTTAGTAATACCTATTTATTGAATTAAAAAACACTGATGTCGCTTATCTCGCTTTGAAGTTTTTTTATAACATGACAAATACACTCGTATATATGTGATACTTTGAGTAGCAATTACAAAATTAAGTGAGTAACAAAATAAACAAGTAAGTTGCAATAATTAATATTGAGCGATTACACAGTCATTCACTATGTTTTTTGAAGAATTGATGAAACTATTAAAACATCTTGTAACTTTGTACTTTAAAACAGTTTTAATTTACAAGAGAGAATTCTCTATTAGCCTAGTAGACCACCCTACACAACTACTTAACAGCCACCGTAAAGAAAGCAACAAATATGATCTACAATATAATCTGTACACCACTTTTGAATAATGGAATTTGTATAACTTAATTTACTTCGACATGTATTGTTATTTACATAATTCCTGAATGTTTGTTTATTGTTGGTTAAGCTGACACAACTCTTTCAAGTATATCCATAAATATAACATTTCTGTGAAAATTGCAAACTACTATAGTAGTTTAGTAATTGACTCTCGTGAGATTGTTTTATTAGTCTGTAAGTGGCTGTGAAAAAAACGTACCGTACTGTCATGTTTTGATTATTTTGCCAATAATAGTTTTTGATCAACTAAGGATTCGTGTCTAAGATATTTAATGACTAGTGAGCTATTATTAAATATAACTTTTCTTTTATATCGCATTGTAAGTTTTAAACTATCTTAAGGGGTTTCTATCATGTATACACCATCATATTTAAGATTATATTAGGTAAAATGAATGTACTACTTTTTATAGAAATAAAAAGTGATCAAATAGTTATAATTAATGTAACTGTAGTATAATAATAGGTTATTTTAAAAGAAGGTCAGAAAAAACGGATAAAGTTATTCCCATTACCGTAAACACCATTATTTGCAATGAAAATATGAGTTTTATTTCAAAGCCAAGACAGATTCAATTACAATGAATGACATTCATACTAATTTATTATGATAGCCACTATGTCAATTTAGGGCAACGAAGGTGAAAATTCGTACTAGTAAATTATTATGTTGTTTGCATGGAATGTAATGATTAATTTATATATTTTTCTTATTTCATTAAAATGTGGTTAAGTTTTAACAAATTTTAAATGAAAAGACATACAGTTACATTATAACACAGTTTAAACTAATTTTGTATACTTCGGTATGACCAAATATTACTCGTATATTACATTTCATAAAAAATGTATACAATGACATCGCGAAAACCGGTGAAAAATGCTATTATTATTGATCTGTTTATTTATTGAAATATCATAGGATACAATGTTACAAATATTTAAAAAGTAACTATATTTATTAATATATTCAAATGCGAAATGTTATTTAGCCATTATCAAATTATTTGCGTTTTTCGTAGTACATATGGCTGTCTTTATAGCTTATTCATTGAATTGTTAAATTATTTTATCTTCGTAATATTTTTTTACATATATGTTTATCTGTTTTAATATAAAATTTAATTTAATTTTGTTAATCGAAAACGTTTTAATTCGCACTATTTATATGTAAATATTAACTACAGTTTACGACAAATAAAGCCCATTTTCAGTAGGCATTGCCTTATATGGTTGCGACCATTATGCCACAATATCAATATCATAAAACATAATATAAATTATACCACAATGTCGGCAATAGTTCTTTCAGGAAATAGATACTTTATACAAGTTTCAAAAACGCGTTTTAAGGAAATAACACAAGTACACCGACTTTTCAAATATCCCTCGTATCCCTTATATATCTCGTATATCTCTGTAACAGTATTGTTACAGCCTTTAAGATATTACTTATTTATACAAAATGTTTCAAGTTACAAAAAAATAGTTTAGTGAAAAAATAGTGAATTTTTTAAAAGGTGTAACAATATTGTTAAACAGGAGATAATTTTGAACTTGATAAACGGTACAAATTAAGTTTAAAAATTCAGAAGTTAGTAAAGTAAAATCAGTAATATTCAACATCCATATTTTCAAAATAATTTAAATTACATTCACTTTAGATAATACAGGTGTACAACAGACCACACGTAAGTAAATTGACCAGTAATATAACTTTATTATACATACACAACAATGAAAATGTACTTTATCAGTGCACAAAATGGCTTTAAAATGTGAGAAATACACATATATCTCACAAAACCTTATTTGTCCAAAAACTACAAGTTCAATTTAAATTTGTTAGACGTTACTTGAAATAGAATTTAAAGTTAAAAACTGTTTTATTATTTTAACAAAATAATGTGCAATCGCCGAAGGTGAACATTTTTGTCTTCATATTAACTCTTTATTTTTTATTTTAAAAATTAGAAATTATCATGATCAAATATATGTATGTTATGTCTTAGAACCTTACTGTATAGGTTCATACGGTTGAAGCTGTCGATGCTTTGATTTTAAGTCAATCCATAACCTTAAACCGACAATGTGATTGTCACCATGTCCAAACTTCATGGCGGAAAGTTAAATTAGCCGTTGCTTTAATAGTATATTATATACTCTGTAAACTAAGTTTAAGCTGGCGTCATAATTAGTCTTCTGTCCCTACACGCACAAGTTCTCTGAGGCAAAAGCACTCTGATTCACAAATGTAAAGATCGTTGCATACACTCGTACTCTCATGAACAAGCAGGTTCACATCGGAAACAAAGAAACATGGCAGGATAGCATTTTCTGTTGCTTGAAACAAGAACGCCATAATACGATTTGCCAAATCAATTGTTACTGCTTTCGATGTGTCAGTTTTAGGGAGTGACAAGGTTGCATCATAATTGTTGGCTGCTGCTTCTAGTACGTGTAAAAAGCACGTTTTCAGCTTGTATGTTGTCAACATATTTTCCATTAAATAGTCTTCTCGATCGTTGTGAACTTGTGGCATGTACAACGTGTCTCGCAGGGCTTTTACAAGAGAATAACCTTTCCGTACGGAAGCCGGTAATGATTTAATGACACCAGCTTCTAGTCTTGCGACTGAAATTCTGAAATATGTGTTCCATCCACTGACAAATCGTTCATTAGGTGTCTTAAGAACAACATCCAGTTCGACGGCGTCTGGAAGACTAGAAATCAGCTTTCTGTCTAGTTTGATATAGCTTGGTGTGAATTCCTCCACCAAGATAGACGGCACAATATCAGCTTCCACTAGAATATCTTTGTATAGAGGACCCACCCATCTTAAAACTAGTTTGCCGATTGACCCTTTGTCAATATGTAGGTACCTCCGGATGTAAATGCTGTTGTGGCACTTGATATCACCTCGAAGCAAGACATCGTTGATTATCTGATAAAAGTCACGGATAACTTTTCTCCCATCAAGGTAGCCTTCCCCGTTTACGTATTTTGCAAACTCGCTTGTCTCCATGCCTTCTTTCAAACGAAATCGAACAAATCCTCCAGCAACAGTAGTGCTCTCCTCAATTTTAAAAGGTGTGCTAAAATTACATAGCCGCCAATTGTAGTCAAACTCGCTCGGACAAGTCGTTTTTGTCCCTTCATTCCAGCTGCCTGCTAAAGAGATGGTATTCTTGAACAGAGGAAACTCAGTGTTTATTGTTTTAGAAATATCTAAAAATAATGCATGCACTGCAGTGGCTACATCTTGATTTTCCGGAGTTTCTTGAAACAGAGCCATGCTCTGCGGAGTGATGTTTAACAACATCTTTACAAATTTCTGTAAAGCTGCTTTGTGATCCTGGAGATGCATTTTCCAGGGCATTAAATTTACAAAGTCTTCTTGGTTATGAATCGTCATAAGCAATGGGCATTCCGGGTATAAATAGTTTCGCCCACTGCATTCATCTTCTTCAATGCTTTCCCATGCTTCCGAATAAGCTGCCTCCGAAGTGTCTAGTGCGTCATCTTCCGTGTTACTAAGGTCAGGGCACTGATCGATTTGTGCTGTATTTGCATCTGCTAGATGTGGAATCAGATCCTTTGGATCGTGTTCAATATGCGGATTAGCAAGCGTGTCATTATCAGATTCGCTGTCATTTTTGTACTGTTTATACTTTTTCCCGCTATACCCGTCATAATTATCTTCACGGATAGCATCATCGTCATTATTTTCATCCGCACTATCATCATGTGTGTCATCAACAATGTCATCTTCGTTAACAGCCACAATATTATTTTTAGATTCTTTTAAAGCGTTCACAATGTCAAGAAGTCCGTCCAATATTTCATCTGATTTTTGTTGTATAAGTGGATAATACTCTCGGTCGTAAATGATGTCAAGATCTTCATAAACATTTGTTCGTTTGTGCTTAAAGGCCAAGTCAGCCGCTGTATTTCCATTCATATCTTTTGTGTTAAAGTCCGCTCCAGCCATTCGTAAAAGTTTTATTACCGATTTTTCAAAATACCAGGCTGCCCAGTGTACAGCAGTCGACCCAAAGTTATCCTGCATGTTTATATCAATTTCAACATTCCTACACGCGTTCATTAGACAGTCGAACGTCTGTGTATCGATTGTGGCTCGATGCAGGGCACTTTCTCCAGTCTTCGTGGGTTTGTTGACGTCCGCACCAAGTTGAAGGAGAGCTTGTATTACTTCTGTACTCCTTTCCCTCACTGCTAAATGCAAAGGCGTCAAACCGGAAGAGTCTGTTTCATTAATTGCTACTCCTTGTTCAACAAGGAACTTTATGACACCTACTGCACCGGGTTTGCTTGGGTAATCGTCTTCGGGTTCTTTATATGACACTTGCATGGTTGGTAGGACAGTCACATGTATAGCAGTCATGTTTGCATTGTCTTTAACAGTCAGAATGGCTCCTCTGTCATACAGTATCACAAGCGAGTGTTTGGTCGTTGAGTCGGAGTTGGCTAGATAATGAACAACTGTTCTTCCAAAGGAATCACGCTCATTTATATCGCATCCATGCTGGATCAAAATGTCTAACGTTTTGGAAAAATCTTGTTCGCTTGTATACCTACCAAGCTGGTGAATAGGAGTTTGACCTTTCATGTCTTTAACGTTAGCATTCACTCCCTCCTCTATAAGAAGTTTAATGCTTGCATAACAGCATGCAGAAGCTGCATAATGGATAGCTGTTCGCCCAAGAGGGTCGAGGGTGTCAACTGGGATTCCTTTCTTTATCAACAAGTTTAGGTACACAAGGCAAACGTGATCGGGAGGCGCTACCTGGTTTATTTCGGAGGAATGTACACCTGAAAGAAGATGTATCAAATACATTCCATTTGTGGTTCGCTGGTTGAGATCATTGCACGAGATCAAAATGTCAAGTAGCATTTCTTTGTCGAACATAAAACCCCAGTGCATATAATCCTCTAACATTTTAGTTAATGCTGTAACGCCACATTTGTTCTTGTGGTTTTTATCAGCTCCATACTTGATTAACAAATTCCTTATATCAGAAGGTATTTCTGTATAGACAGCAGAAAATAAAGGTGTATCACCATCTTCGTCTTCTATATTGGCATCAGCCTCGTGTTCAAACAATATCCGTACGATGTCGGTATGTTTCAGTCTAACTGCAGAGTGAAGGGGTCCTGCGCTACCGTCAACATCATTAGCTGTCCGGGAATTAGGGTCGGCACCTTCTCTTAATAACTGTTTCACTTTGCGACCGTTATTGGCACGAATGGCGGCTAACAGTTTAATATTTATATCGTCTTCGCTTTCCTCTGTATTAGTGGCCATATCTTGAAGCTGTTAAAGAATAGGAAAACGGCATTAGAGAATTGTTTTGATGTATAAGTAAACGATTTGTTAACGTTGTTTATATGCCATATATGACTAACATATGATCAGATTCAACATTGGCTTTTAACCAGTACTGGAGTTCCCAAACCATCTCTACAAGTAACCGATAACTTTTTGACTCTAATCAGTTGTGATATGGAAGATGTAATGAGGCACAATGTTAAATTTCATAGAGAGAGTGTGCTTGAGAAGAAGTATGTCTTACCTACACTCAGTGGCCATAAATGAGTTCCCGAAATTAAATTTTACTATTATCATTCACTTCATACGTCATCCAACTTTATAATCAGTTTTCTCGACATATACACATCCGACGACTATTAAACTTGGTAGGATTAATTTATCTGGTATACATGTCAACCGTTGCACCGCGTGTCTCCATAGTGATTATGTATACAGAATAACGGCGCGAGATATAAGATGGCATCACACGGTAAACAAATGATAGTGGAGGTAAAATAATTAATTTTAAAATTAGAAAAAGAGGGCTATTCACACGGATAATTAGTGAAATAACGGAGAAGAATAGAAGAACAATATCATTTTTTAAATAAAGTTCAAACGTCAGATTAACTAGAAAACTGTGGTAGAAACGGGCGGGCCGGAAATACGTCGGAACAGGGGGACAGGTGATTATTTCGAATGGTTAAATCAAACCGAAGACAGATTCTTGGCAATTTAACTTCTAGATATAATGAATATGAGTTATCTGAAAGAACTGTTCTGCGACGAGGGTTTTAAGCGGAGGAGGGTTTCCAAAACAACAACCATTTCAAAAGTCGAAAGGGAGAAAAGAAGAAAATTGTGTAGGGATGTAGGAAGTAGGACTGTACTGTACATGCAAACTGGAAAAATATAATATTTAGTGATGAAACTCAAATAGTTATCGGTATAAGTATAAAAGTTTATGTCTGGAGAAAGAACGAAGAGAAATACTAACCCCAGTGCGTGGGGCAATATGGCGATTCTGAACGAAAAAATGTGGCCTGTGTAATGTTCTGGGGATGCGATTTCTTTAATGGAGTAGGTACACTAACATCTGTTGACGGAAACATACACACGTTTACATATATTGAAACTGTAGATCAAAATGTTTGGCCAGTTATAGATAGGAATTTTGGAAATAAACCATGGATTTTTCAAGAGGATAATGCCCCATGCCATGTGTCTAAAGCAGCAGTAAATGGTAAAAATACAATGA
>JBEVXV010001133.1:0-4016 GCA_040505915.1 Sedimenticola sp.
TAAAGTTCACATCCCTCCGGTGACTCAATCAGTAATGATATTAATCTTGAATCCGGCCCTGAGTATCCATGTCATCAAGTAATTGCTAATTTTGCAATCAGAAGCGTAAATTTTACTCAGATGTGAATACAGTTTACGTGCTCCTTTATCCGATACGCCTATGCGACCCTCTTCATATTATAAGGCGCACTGCTGGAAACGTTGAGGGTGTGGATAGGGCTATAAAATAGTATACTTAGCATTTGCTAGTCACTGCTTGATATACACATATCGTTGCTAGTTAAATGATAATTGATAAATGCATAATTAATAGCTTACTTGAGCGATCGTAGAGGGACGATGATAAGTGAATTAATTTTTACTGTTGCACAATATTCATAATTAGTGTTGTTTAAGATTCGCCAAGTAGACATAGCTATCTAAATGGACAAGCAACGCGCTCGTTCAACGGGAATACATAATACATGTACGTCGGTTTTTTATTCTTCAAAACTGGCGTATAAAAAACACAACAAGGCAAATGTATCATCCGATGTTACAATGAATCGCGCGCTGTTATATTTAATACTTGGATATGTTATGCAATATACACGTACATGGGCGGCGGAGACGGGGGGGGGGGTCGGAAAAATAAGCGCGGGGAGCGCAAGGACAACAATAACAACAACAAAAAATCAGATGTCTGCTAATGATTATAAACGCAGAATAACAGACTATTTCATGTAATTTCCCATTTCCAAGGGAATACAGAGTGCCCCAGTGATTCAGTAATGCCCAAATGACAACCGTTGATTCGGCATAGCACTTTAGTAAAACAACAAATCACTGCATAATATTTATATTGTGTAACGTAACCAAAATTCGACGATCACCTCATTTCGACGATGCGTGCAAATGACGACAGAACTTGCGAACATTTTTTTATGCTCACCTAAAACAAGAATTATTACATAGGGTAGGCCGGAGGCTCTGGCCAAATTTTCAATTTTGCCCAAAATACTTGGAAAATATAGGTCACGTCCAAGTTATATGACTTTTTCCCCAGTCTCTTCTTATGCTCATAACTTCAATACCTTACTACCTACTGCCACCAAATTCATCAGTACCTGTTTATGGTCACCTAAAACAAGAATTACATAGGGTAGGCCGGAGGCCCTGGCCAAATTTTCAATTTTGCCCAAAATACTAATATAGGTCTCGTCCAAGTTTTATGACACCATTTTTTATGAAGCTATATCTCTGCATATGCTGGTCCCACTTCCACAAAATTAAAATATAGGACAAAATGAGAGTCATTTTATTGTTGAATCTATTGTGAACAAGAGTACGGAATTTATTTTCGTCAAAGTCAGCAACTTTCATAGATATGACGTCACAAAGTAGGCAAGGTTTCGCCATTTTAACGCCATTTTTTGTAGCATCTCAACATGTTACAATGGCCACCAATCACGCCAGTTAAGGTGGACCCACAATATGACAGAAATCCATGTTAAGCACTAGAATAAAGATGACCGTGTTGAATTTGATGATTTTGGGATGTCACTGGGCGGATTTACTGTCAGAAATTACGATTTATGTCTCCGACTACGGCGCCGCCATAAATCTAAATTTTCGACAGTAAATCCGCCCATTGACATCCCAAAATCATCAAATTCAATACAGTTATCTCCTACGTTCATACTGGAAATCAGGAAATTGGATTTGTCGATGACTGGTCATCAGTCTTGGCCAATCAAATTTGCTGATTTCGAGTATGATGATTGAGAACGTAGTAAGGCATTCAATTGAAAGATGCATGTGTCTGTGTATTTTCAGAAAAGCATCAAATGGCGCGTTTGAGTGGCGAGGACATTCTGGTACTTTTAGAAAACTGTGTTAGTGAAGCAGAAGAATCTGACGACGAACATGTTTACTGTCTGCAAACTACTCCAGCTGAAGAACGCATCAACCAAATTATTGAAGATACACAATTACGCGACCGCGATTCCTCAAATGAAGACAAACAAGATGCGTCGTTAGAGGAAATAGATGCAAGTGAAGAAGATGACCCTACATATTTACCCGGTGATACCTCATTGGAAGAGTCGGATGAACATGAAGATGATGGCACAGTGAATCAGACAGACAACACTAGTACTATAAATCACCATGCCGAAATAACAGCCGAAATAACAGCTGACAGTACAGTTGAAAATGATACACATCCGGAGCGTGGACGTGGGCGAAAACGAACCAGGAATCCAGGTAGATGGAAAGACAATGTTCGAAAAAGCAAACTCGCGAGAGGAGAAGAATATGTCTCCAGATCAGGAAAAACTGTCCCTGCTTCACGGATCGGCAGTCCCTGCAAATGTAGAAAGAATTGCTTCCAATTACTTGGTGATGACCATATTAAAAATCTATACAAGGAATTTAAAGAGATAGGCAACAGAGAAATGCAGGATGCTCACTTGTTTGGATTAATGCATTCACATGAGAAATCCAGAAGTCGCGTAAGATCCGGTCAACGTGGTGAAAACTACAGAAAGTCATCATACAAGTACTATGTTAAACAAAGCAATGGCAATATGCAGGAAGTATGCAGACGTGCTTTTCAGTCTATACATGCAATAGGCAAATCGCGTTTCGAACGACTCAAGAAAGTGAATGAAACAGTCAATCCGTTGGACCAACGAGGTAAACATGGTAAACAAAGGAAAACAGATGAGAAATTAAAGGAACAGATAAGAGAACATATATCATCTTTCCCTAAAAGAACATCCCACTATTCAAGAAATGACAACCCTAACATACACTACCTCCATGAAAACCTGAATGTAAGACGAATGTGGCTTCTGTATCTCGTCAAGCACGAACCAGAACATATAGAACAGATCAGGAGACGAGAAAAGTGTACAGCAAAAGTGAGATTATGGCTGTATCGACATCTCTTCAATACAGAGTTCAATTTGAAATTTGGAATGCCGCGCTCAGACACGTGTGCCAAATGTGACCGTTTGGAACTGTCAATAAACGAAACAGTGGATACAACAAAGAAAACAGAGTTAGCATCAGAAAAGGAAATTCATTTACGTAAAGCTGAAAGTGCTTACAAAGAATTGAAGCAATGTGGAGACAGAGCCAAAACTTCTGAAGACCTAGACGTGTACACGTTTGACTTCCAGCAAAATCTACCTATTCCTGCCATATCATCTAGTGACATGTTTTATTCACGGATGTTATGGGTTTATAACTTTGGACTGCATGATTGTACAACCGGTGATGGCATTATGCATCTCTGGAACGAAACGACGGCCAAACGTGGCTCATCAGAGGTATGCTCATGTCTATTACAAACTGTACGGGAAAGGCATACAATGGCAGAGAAACTAGTACTATTTAGTGATGGTTGTTCAGGACAAAACAAAAATAAGACTGTAATTTCAACACTAGCTCAAATGACCAAGAAAGCAGATGCACCGTACAAACAAATAGATCACCACTTTCTTGTCAGGGGTCATACTTTTCTACCGAATGATAGAGACTTTGCGTTAATTGAAAAGAGAAAGAAAGGTGAAAGTCCTGTTCTACCAGAGGAGTACAATACCATAATTTCCGATGCGCGGACAGTTCAGCCTTTCATCGTAAAAACTATGAAGCGAGAAGACTTTATTGACTACAAAGAAGAGAGTGACAAACTTATGAAGACGTCCCTAAAAGATAATGATGGGGAAAAGGTGAAAATTCGAGACGTTATGTGGTACAGTTACGGTCAGAGTCAGATAAAGGACCCTACAAATGATCACGAATCGACCATTCAACATGAAGACGAGGTGTGGTGCAGATACAGTCATAATCCGTACGAGCCATGGAAAAAAGTGAAGATATACAAAAGAGGCTGTGCTCCCACTGTATGTGAGACCACTGTTAAAACGAAGTACAGTGGACCGATTCCACTTAAAGGGCCCAAATATAATGACTTATTGAAGTTATGTGAAAAGGGTTTGGTAGAAGCTGCGGCAAGAGATTTTTATAAG
>JBEVXV010001134.1:0-5606 GCA_040505915.1 Sedimenticola sp.
GATTTTGAGATTTATATAATAACTTGATTAATTTAATAAACTTATGGTATAAGTTCCATTTGAAAACAGGACATTAGAAACCAGAAAACAGGACTCATGAGCGTAGGAAAATTAAACAAATACCTGGAAAGGAACCAAGAACCGGTGTCAATAGGCGGTCCCACCAAAACCCTTATTATAGTAACTGACAGCAAAGGTAACAAATTACGCAACAATGTATCGTCAATCTTCGAACGCGAAATAATCTGGCAGGCGAAACCTGGTCGAACAAGCAAACAGGCAACATTCCACATAAAAAACAATATTGAACGTTGGGTCGAAAGGTACAAAAACATTCTCGTAGTACTTTGGACTGGTACATGTGACTTGACCCGCAAAACAGGAATATTTGTTGATCTAAATTCAAGCGAAGAAGATAGTGTACAGTCGATCATCGCAGAGTACGAAAATGTCTCAGAATTCATAGCGAACAAATTCAAAGATCACGCTAAACTACTGATTCTAGAAGTGCCACAATATTCAATAGAAATTTGGAACAGCAGCAAGGGCCACCGGAACCCAACATCCTATAAGGAAAACCAAGAAATTCTAATCAACAGAATAACGCGACTAAACGACGCAATCCGAAAATTCAACTTTGAACTTGATCCAACAACTGCGTCCCCACTTATCGGTATTGATTTGAAAAAACCACATAAAAGTAACAAAAACTACAAATTCATCAAATACGCATATGGGCTTCTGACGGATGGAATTCACCCAGGTACAACACTCTCAAATTACTGGCTACGGCAAATTGTGCTGAAAATCATGATCAAGTTATGTTATTAATTTAACAAAAAATTCACTTGTCTTCAAGATCTTGGTAAACAAATTCTCTCACATAGTCCTGCTGCTGTACGGATTGTCTGTGCCACAGGCTAGTGTCAGAACCAAACCAATAAACCATAAAATTATTATAGTATACCGGTAATATAAATTGATTTACCACTGTACTCTCTCAGTCCTGCTGCTGTACGGATTGTCTGTGCCACAGGCTTGAGCGAGGGAACTTATCAACAACTTATTACACTATATAATAATACTAGTAGACATGAGTGACTTTGAAACACAAGATAGAAGTGAATTTACTCTAGGGCCAAGTCTACCAAATTTCAATACCACATTAGACTTCCAGATGAATCCAAATCCCATGAATATGGAAAATATGACATCAACACCTGATGTAAGAAGAAAAGACATGAAACGCCAACGATTGGGCAGTGAAACCTGCCCAAAATGTGAACAAGACATAGGAACAAAAATTAGTTACGATTGCTCAGTATGTGATTTGACATTTTGTTTCGAATGTACAAACATCTCAACAGCATTGCATGAAGCTATTCTAGACAATCCTGAGAGCAACTTCAAGTGGATTTGTATGTCGTGCAAACACAATTTCCCTTCAATAAACAATATTCAATCTTCATTCGTAACCATGGATAAAAAAAATGACAAGCGAATGTGTTCCCTAGAAGAAAAAATAGATAATATCAACTTGACGGTCAGTGGCAAAATACAGGAGGAAGTAAAACAGATGAAAGGAGAAGTAGTTCAAGAAATAACAGAAAAAGTTATGCATAATTTAACAGATGAAATACGCAAGGAAGTCAGAGAAATTGATGAGCAGAAAATGAGATTATCAAACATAATGGTATTCAATATGCCGGAATCAACAGAAACAAACTCAGAAAAGAAAAAAGAAGATGATGTAACTCGTTTTGTCACAATCTGTAACAAATTAGGTTTAGAAGAAATCGAAATCAGAATGTCATTTAGGATTGGCACACTTACAGAAAATAAAACTAGACCATTGAAAATCATATTGGCAAGCACTAAGTGTAGAAAAGTGATAATAGACAATGCTAAATTTATAAGACAGAAAGTTAACGGGCCACTGAACAGGGTTATTTTCGCAAAAGACTTAACTTGGAAACAGAGAGAAGTAAACAGGGCGAGATACAGAGACAGAAGGCCGGCGCAACCAACAAATCAAGGACCAAGAAGACTGTTCAACAGAAGTGGCACAGTCCCGGGAGGAGATGATACTATCATCGGTGGGATCAACGTTGGCACCACAGAAGGAGCTACAGGTGGTCAACCAGGAACAACAAGTTTTTAACAGACATTTTAAATGATGTAAATAACATTGTGTATACAAGTGTACATAACTATTTTAATGAAATGCGAGGGGAATTATCCCAATCTAGTTCCAACAATAGTAGTAGCACAGAAGACCAGTCAATTATTGATAATGCTGAAACACAAAATACAAGTGTACATAACTCTTTGAATGAAATTCAAGAAGAAATATCCCAAACTAGTTCCAACAATAGCAGCAACTCAGAAGACCTGTCAAATATATCTATTACTGAAACACAAAACAATACAACAGAAACAATATTACTAGATATTATAAATTCAGTATCAGATGAAACAAATACTTTAACTCCAGACTCGACAAACAATTCATTTAGACGCTTAGATAATCTCGACCAAAGTAAAATAAATGAAGGCTTGAACATAATGTACACCAATGCAGATTGCTTAACAAACAAAATTGAAGAATTGTCAGGAACTGCAACAATCGAAAATGTAGATATTATAATTGTGACGGAAACATTACCCAAAAATAGACTCAACTGTGATATAGCTGAAATTGAACTCCAAATCAGCGGTTATACCCTTTTCGGTCCTCAAATATCTGATTATACTGGTAGAGGTATAGGAATCTACTTGAAAGAAGGTTTAGCAAGTATACAATTGATCACTACTCAGTACACTAATATTGAAGTAACAAGTGTTGGGATTAAGCTACAAAACACAGACTGGCTACTTATTCAGTGTGTATATAGAAGTCCAAATAGCCAAGGAAATTACATGGAAGAACTAGCCATAGTATTGTCATACGACAACTACAACAATATAAAATTCTCGCATCGTTTAGTGGTAGGTGATTTTAATTTTAAAGACATTGACTGGGATGCAGAACAATCATTGCATAGTGAAATTCACCCAGCAACCCAGTTTCTGGAAAAAGTGAGGGACAGTTACATGTTTCAACATGTGAAAGAAGCGACAAGAATAAGACAAGGAGAATCTGATTCTATACTAGATCTTATATTCACGAATGAAGAAAACATGGTAGAGAAAATTCATTATTTACCTCCTTTAGGAAAAAGCGATCATGTAGTGCTCCAGTTTACATTAACGTTATACATAGACAAACCAATTAGTTCGGAGCAACGGTTCAACTACAACAAAGGAAATTACAGAAGTATAAATGAAGAATTGCAAAAAATAGATTGGAACGAGGCGCTAGAAAGGTCATCTACAAACGAAGCGTGGGGGGACTTTGCCGATATAATTCAACATAATATTAATGAACACATACCGGTGTGCAAAGTTCCCGCGAAGAAGTACGACACTCCATGGATGACAAGAACAGCCCGTGAAACCATCAAAAATAAAAAGCGTAAATGGATCAAATTTATCAATAATAGAAGCGAAGAGAACAGAGAAAATTATGAGGAAGCAAAAAGAAAAGTTAACAGCGAAACAACAAAGGCGAAGGTTGAATACGAGAAGCAGCTGGCAACAAACATAAAAACAGACGAAAGAAATTTCTGGAAATATGTCAAATCGAAAACAAAAACAAAAGACACTATAGGCAATTTAGAAAATGAAAATGGAGAAATTGAAACGGACTGTAAAAAACGAGCAGAAATACTGAATGTTTTCTTTACAAGTGTGTTCACAAACGAAGATACAACAAATATCCCTGACTTTGAGGAAAGAGTATTTGAATCACCATTAATAAATACACAAATCACAGAAGATGAAATTAAGAAATCAATATTAAAATTGAAAGTCTCTAAATCACAAGGACCTGATAAATGTCACCCTAAATTCTTAGTAGAAACTATTGAATCACTAGCCAAACCATTGACGTTACTTTACAACAAATCATTAAATGAAAGTAAAATACCTGACATATGGCGAGTAGCAAATATCTCTGCAATTCACAAGAAAGGCCCCAAAATCAAGGCCGAAAACTATAGACCAATTAGCTTGACGTCAGTAGTATGTAAAAATATGGAAAGAGTTATCAAAGATCGTATCACCTCCCACATGGAAGCAAATAACTTGTTTACAAAGCACCAACATGGATTCAGGAAAGGTTATTCATGCGTTACTCAACTACTTGAAGTCTGTGAAAAGTGGACTGAGGAACTTGATAGCAAAAACAATGTTGATGTTATCTTTCTTGACTTTCAAAAGGCCTTTGATTCAGTACCACATCAACGGCTTTTCAAAAAAATGGAAGGATATGGCATTAGGGGGAAAGTCTTGAAATGGGTAATGGATTTGTTGACCAATAGGAAACAACGGGTAGTCTTAAATGGCGAATCGTCAGAATGGTCCTCCGTCACTAGTGGAATACCACAAGGTAGTGTAATTGGGCCAACACTCTTCTTAATCTTCATTAATGATATGCCAGAAGTAGTTAATAACATAGTCAAAATGTTTGCTGACGACGCGAAAATCTATGCTAGGGTGAACACCGTTCAAGAGGCAGCGAACCTACAAAATGACATTAACAACTTACAAAAATGGTCAGAGAAATGGCAACTGAAATTCAACGGAGCCAAATGTAAACACATGCACCTCGGCAAGGACCAAGAATTTTCAAAATACAATATGAAAATAGGAGATGAAGAAAAAATTATTCAAGAGGTCAACGAAGAAAAAGATTTAGGAGTTGTGATGGACAAAAATCTCAAATTTGTTGCCCACATCCAAACAGTGGTGAAGAAAGCAAACAGAATGCTCGGAGTCATTAAGAGAACATTCAAATACATAGACAAAGAAGTGTTCTTGAATCTCTACAAGGCTCTTGTGAGACCTCACCTTGAATATGCATCTAATGTCTGGTCAGTTATATATAAAAAAGATGCCACCCTCATAGAAAATGTTCAACGACGTGCCACAAGACTAATGAAGAACATAAGACACAAAACCTATACAGAAAGGCTGAAGTCCCTAGGCATTCCGTCACTTCAGTACAGAAGAGTTCGAGCGGACATGGTGGAAGTATACAAAATACTTACTGGTATTGACAAAGCTGACAAAACTCAACTGTTCATACTGAATCGTGACACAAGAACTAGAGGTCATTCGCTAAAACTCTGTAAAAAACAATTCAGACTTGATATAAGAAAACATTCATTCAGTCAACGTACAATAAACTGGTGGAATAGCCTCCCAGAAGAAATCATTTCAGCAGAATCTGTAAACCAGTTTAAAAGCAAACTAAACAGGGAATGGATGGAGTTAAACATAAAATTTCAGCCAGACTGCTACATTCCATTCTCAAACACAACCGGATTATTCTATCGAGATGGCCCTGAGAGACGAAACGTCTACGGTCCAGCGTGACCTTGGGTTCGACGACAGGTAACAGGTAATAACCTTTGTTATTGACACTCTATCTTTGAAATTCTGTGAGAATGTTTCTAGGTCCAGGATGCGTTGTAGTTCGGTTTTTAGCTTTGGAATGTATTGAC
>JBEVXV010001135.1:0-6730 GCA_040505915.1 Sedimenticola sp.
ATGAAATACATGTATGAAGTATTAACTACAATCGTATGTTGAAAAACACCACACGCAGGTGGTAACTTTTACATTGTAAGAGATAAAAACAAATGGGTGGGTAAGGCGATACATTTTCAGCAGCCGAAGTGACCGGTCATGCTAAAGTTGCTCTGCTTCAAATTTGGAATTTAAATGGATTTATAAAGGAAATATTATACAAATTTCATATCAGTGTGTAGATAATAAATTCAGCGTTCATAATATTGAATTGGAATTATTAAATAAACTGTTTTAAAAGGAGAAATTTAGTGAAATTTAGTGAAATGAATTTATTCTTTGTATAAATCTGTGTGGACCCATGCTGGGTCAGTAGGTGTTATATCATGAAACTATCAAGGCATGCAGACTTCCAAGAAGCTTGCAACTAGTGTTGTGTAATATTATGTGGGCAGTTCTACTGTGCTCTACTGCCTCTTTGTGCAGTGTAGCCAGCCAGCTGGAATTGTTGCATAATCAGATGTAACATAAACTTGGATTAATTAGTTCCTTGGAGATACAGCCAGCCAGAGTCTGCTATACTGACCAAGACATACAGTACCAATTAAATAGCAATTAATCTGAAATCTGACAATAAGATTTCCACAGTAGCCACTGTGGTAAGGATTTGAGAAAAAGGACTAACTTGTAGTAACAATGTCTAAAGGTCAAAACATCATGACCAACATAGTGGACGAGGAAGTGTCCTTTAGACTACCAATGCAATCTACAGATATGCTAGAAATGTCTAGTTCAATCATTCAACCAGAGCAACTGCAGAATGCCCAGCCAAACAGTAATGTCTCTGACATATCTAGTCTGCTGATACCAGCTGGACAACAGTTGCATACATGTACATACAGCCAAGTGACTGAGGGCAGTTATTTGGACTCATTTTCTGGGTATTCTGCCTCCGCCCTACCAGATTCACCAACACGGGACAACTTCAATGGGATTCTGTATCATGTTATGGCCCAAAATGGAAGAATCAATATACTCTTCACATCAAAAGACCTATTCACTGAATTTATGCAGGCACTTGAAAAAGAAATATCACCAAAACTCAATGCAGCCGGGAATGTGCAGTACACACTGTATGTGAAAGGGAAAAGATGTTTTCTAAACATAAACAAAACATCGTCTACAATCGTGGCTACTGGTCCTGGTAGCAAGCTGTGGAGAGACTCCACATTCCTCAGACTTGCTGGAAGCCTGTATGAGAAGCAGTTTGAGTCCCAGATGGCAATAAATGATCCAGTAGCATCTAATACCTCAACTCCTGCTGTGACCAGACACCTGACATCCCCACTGCTATCGCCGATTGAAACACAGCAACCGGCACCCCTCTCACCACATGATTCAATCAACACAGAAATCAATAGTCTGAAGGACATACTGTCTTCACTTCAAGGTCAGGTGGGGGAATTACACAGAGTAATCACCCAGACACATAAGAAAATTGACATTCTCGTGCAAAACTCCAGAAAATTTGAAACTGAGAAGCAATCTGACAATCAGACACGGTATGTCACACTAAGTGAAACTGGTGAAGGCTCATATTGTGAGGCCCAAATAGGACAAGACACCCCCGCAAGGCCCACACCTGTTCCAAGACCTCCACCAGTTCCAAAACCCACGCCGGCTCCCAGAAAGCAAAATCCCAAACCGACCACACAAAGTGAAAATCTACCGAGCATAGGTCAACAGAAACACAGAACACTAATACTTGGTGACTCTATTATATCTGGAATCAATCGAAAAGGCTTAAAAAATGGTGTTGAATGCCAACCCATACCTGGAGCAACTATTGACTCTATATGTGACAAACTCCAAATATTTGATGTTGCGCAATTCAAAAACATTGTGATTTACATTGGTGGCAACGATTCTGCGAGGAATGCCAGCACGGTTAATTTCGAAGTCAAATACAATCAGCTTGTGTTACATGTAAAAAGCAGAAATCCAACATGTCGCCTGTACCTGTGCACAGTATGTCCTCGTGGAGACACAGATGTTGACAACATAAATGATGTTATTGAACACATCTGTCACACCAACATGCTGACCTGTGTGAATGTAAATCAGGCCTTCTATGACAAACATAAAATGCGGCGAGACAATTTCTACAAACCTCGAGATCACATACATCTCTCTCAGTCAGGGACAAAGAGATTACTCGGGTCAATTGCCAACCACATACCCATTGTTGACAACTACAGCAATTGTGTGTATCCCCTCAGCCGCTCATACCCGAGGCAACATCAAAACGGCCAACCCCTAACAAACACAAATAAGACACAGGAAGGACAACAATTCTACGAAAATCATCAACACTGGAAAACTCAACAACTACATGTACAAAGAGAGGAACAATGGTCCGAACCCGATCAATTTCACCAAGACCCCCGTGAAATGCCCTATAGGTCAGGCTCCAACCAGGGATATTACGAAAATCAGCATCATCGACACAGACCAGCGGCAGAGCATCAACAGCGGGACCGATGTATGAAATGTGGCATGTCTAACCATGCTACTGACGAATGTAGACATCAGAAACAGGTGCAGTGTTTTAGGTGCAAACAATACGGACACAAAGACTCGTCAGGTATGTGTTGGAAATTCTAGGACAGGGGCCAATATGCCCAAACCAACTGTGGTCATCTGCAGTCAATTTCCACAAACAATAATTACACATTACTAGATAGTATTTGTGCTGACTGTAATAAAACCAACTGTGTATGTAACATTGGAGTTTCTACAGATGTGAGCAATACACAAACTGATTCATATATCAATAGTGTATATAATGACAGTACCATAACTTTTGAGGAACTTACAAACAGCCAAAATAGTAACTGTAATAATTATGATCGATCAACACTCATTGTCAATCAATCAACATTAAATTTTGATTCCGAAACAGAATATGACTCGCAAAATGATTCTCAATATTTAAACTCGACTATCAATGTCGATGGTACATGTAGTAGTGATTTGTTGAATACAGCATATAATGATCTAACTGTTGACAGTGAAAATACATCAGCTGGTAATTCTGTACATATTTCTAATGATAACTCACATTCATGTTTGCATGCAAATATATCATGTACCTGTACTAGTACTTCCATGTGGCCCCAAAATGCTTGTAATCTTGGTTTAAACTCAAAAGGATTTAAAATTGGTCATGTCAATATTCAGGGAATTCAAAATAAATTTGATCAAATTAACCTGCTATTAAATGCACCCGAAAATGAAATTCATGTTCTCGGATTAAGTGAAACTAAACTGAAAAATGTGCA
The DNA here is from genome assembly GCA_040505915.1 of Sedimenticola sp. Taxonomy (GTDB): domain Bacteria; phylum Pseudomonadota; class Gammaproteobacteria; order Chromatiales; family Chromatiaceae; genus Vondammii. The sequence continues at coordinate 3,321 of JBEVXV010001135.1, forward strand.
CTTAACTGAATGTTTCAATGTTAAAAATTATCAGCCAATTTTTAGAAAAGATAGAGTGAAAACGAATGAACGAAGAGAGGAAGGGGGTGGGATTATTGTGTATGTCCGTGAAAATATCAAATGTGAACGCAGGGTAGATTTAGAACTAGATGAAATAGAATGTATATGGATTGAAATATTTCCAAAAAATAGTAAGAGTTATTTAATAGGACAGATATACAGACATCCAAATGAAGGTGTAAGCTGGAATGTTAAATTTGAAACTCAGATTGAAAAAATTCTTCAGCAACAAAAAGAGTTTTATATTTTAGGAGATTTCAACCGAGATCTATTAAATGAAAATATTAGAAAATCTTGGACAGAATATTTAGAACAATTTGGACTTTCTCAATTAGTAAATGTACCTACACGTAAAACTTCTCACTCAGAAACATTAATTGATCACATATACTGCAATATAGAATCAAACGTTAGCAATATTCATGTTCCGAAACTAGGTCTAAGTGATCATTTCCCAATATTTTTAACACGCAAATTTACAGGTTCGTCCCAACCAAAACGATGTCATCATACAATAACTTACAGATCATTCAAGAATTTTAATGAAGAATCATTCATAAATGATCTAAAACTGATACCATGGGATGTTATTAAAATTATTGATGATGTTAATGAAGCTGTAGAGTCGTGGAATTCCCTTTTCTTGGAGATTGTTAATCAGCATTTACCAATGAGAACCCACCGTGTTAAGACTATTCAACAGCCTAAATGGGTCACCAGTGACATCTTAGATGCAATGAAAACTAGAGATCATTATAAATGTTTAAATGATGAAAATCAATATAAAATATGGAGAAATAAAGTTGTTGACCTCATTAAAGTATCTAAACGGGAACAATACTCCGCTTTGATTAATGAAAATAACACTCAGCCAAATAGTGTTTGGAAACTTTTCCGCGAACTTAAAGCAAATAAGCAGACTACAAATATGGGTTCATTTTCTTTAAAATCAGAAGACGTAGAAATTGATAACCCAACTGATATTGCGAATACATTTAATGAATTTTTTGTAACAATTGCGACAAAACTTAAAGAAACAATAGTAAATTCAAATTTTAACAAACTTCAAACTTTCTGTAATGAAAAGATACCAGTTGATGTAGACTTTGCTATTCCTGACATTACATATGAATATGTTTATAAATCATTAAAAACTATTGATATTACAAAGGCAACTGGTTTAGACAATATTGGTCCAAGATTACTTAAATTATCAGCTCCATACATTTCTGATGGTCTAACGTACATTTTTAATCTCAGTATTAAGCATTCTGTATTTCCTACTAAATGGAAGGAAGGAAAAGTTAGTCCGCTGCACAAATGTGGATCAAAACAGGATGTAAACAATTACCGTCCAATATCAGTATTACCAATACTATCAAAACTAATAGAAAAACATGTTCACGACTCATTAATGAACTATTTAAATAAACACATGTTGCTTCATAATACCCAATCTGGCTTTAGGCCAAATCATTCTTGTGAAACTGCTCTCATTGGTATGGTTGATAGATGGTTAAAGTCAATGAATGAAGGTTCAATGATAGGAGTTGTTATGGTAGATTTTAAAAAAGCATTTGACCTTGTTGACCACAAAATTCTCCTGAAAAAACTTAAGCATTATAAACTATCATGCAAAACTATATTATGGCTAACATCTTATTTATTAGAACGCAAGCAAAAGGTTTCAATAAATAATATATTATCAGAGAGTCATTATATTACGAATGGTGTTCCACAAGGGTCTATTCTTGGGCCGCTTTTATTCCTTTTATTTATTAATGATTTACCATTATACACAGATAGTGTAACTACAGATTTATATGCAGATGACACAACACTATATCATATTGACAAATCTCCGAACATAATTGAAACCAAATTACAAAATGCTCTTGTTAGTTTATCAGAATGGTGTAAGCAAAATGGAATGTTAATAAATACTGCCAAAACAAAAGTAATGTTAATAACCACTTATCAAAAGAGGGTGCATCTTAGAGATAACAGTATACAATTGACATACCAAAACGATGAACTGCATATGACAAATTGTGATAAAGTACTTGGTGTTAATATTGACAACAATCTCACATGGTCATCACATATAGATAAAATATCAAATAAAATTAAAAGTAACATGTGGTTATTAGCACGGATCAAGGACTTTTTGTCCATTGAGCACAGAGTCCAGTTCTATAAGACATATATCCAACCACACATTGACTATTGCAACATTATCTGGGGAAATGCAAAGCAAACACATTTAAATAGATTATTTCGCCTTCAAAAAAGGGCATGCAAAATAATTCTTGACTACAATGTGGATGATATTAACCAATGTTTTAAGCAATTGAAAATAATGACAGTGTATGAACGAGTTTACTTTAGAAAATCTAAATTCATGTTCAAAGTTGCAAATTCACAGACTCCATCATACATCAATGAACTGTTCACAAATCAACAAATCAATGAAACCATGCCACTTCTAAGATCACAAGCACATGTTGCTAACAGTTTTATAATACCACGTCCTTACAAGGACATATTTAAACAGAGTTTATCATACTCTGGTCCAATTATATGGAATAATCTCCCAAATGAAGTAAGGACTTGTCAAACTCTAAATACATTTCATAATACTTGTATCAAGTGGATTACATCATAACTTTTTAAATAAATAGCCTTGTTCATTCATATCTGTCAATTCATGCATGTATATATATGATGTAAATATATCTGTGTAAGATGACTGAATATTTGTGTATGCTAGGTTGGCGCTAAGGTTTTGGATATAAAAATTGTTGACGAAACCCACAAAACAGGGAAAATTAAGATATCTCTTCTTTCCATAGTTTCTTCAAAATGTACTAAAGACACTACTTTGGTAAAAACAAATGTTTTATTTTTTCTTTGTATTCAGCTGCGCCAACCTAGGTATGTTTGTTGTTTGTTGTATATTGTAGTTTATATGTACTTGGTAGTGTTACAGGGCCACATGGAAGATTAGTTGTCGACTAAATGTGTCACCCTGTTTAAATAAAGTCGATTATTATTATTATTATTATTATTATTATTATTATTGTTACCTCCCCTGATTTATTTGTAACTCAGGATCAGCCAATCAGAATGTCTGACTTTGAGTAAAAGTTTTATAACCGTAGCCCAGACGATGGATGTAATATACGTTTCACACATTTCAAAGAGAGAAGCAATATTTTGTTCAGAAGCTTTTGCCAATTAAATCTTATTTGTCCATATCATTTTTTTCCATATTTTTCTAAGAAAATTTGGCCGCAGACAATTCCATTATGCTGTCAACACATATTAATATTAGAAATACATGTATTATA
>JBEVXV010001136.1:0-24474 GCA_040505915.1 Sedimenticola sp.
AAAGTTGGCAAAAATTGCAGAGCATATGCGAAATTAAATTCCGCATATGCTCTGCAATATTTGCCAACTTTCGAAGTCATTTACGGAAAATATAACGTTTCATCGATTTCATTTACGGCCATATACGTCAGTGCGAGGGTTGATATGTCGTAGCCGGGCCCAAATTATTATTTAATGAGACTCCCCATGAGATGACGTACACGCCGTAAATGATTTTGAAAATTGAACATAATTTCCGTAAACGATGTCCAAATTTGACAAAACTTTCAGAGCAAAAGCGGAATTGAATTGACATCATTTGAAAAAAAATATGACTGTAAATAAAAATCATTTACGGCGAAGATTATACATGTTGTAAGGTACGTTATGTCGTTATGTCATGACGCGTCTCAAATGCGCTCGCGAAAAGATTAATAAATCATTTCTATCATTTGTTGCAGTACAAATGATCCTTATTGCAGGAAAGCTGGACGTGATCTTGGGCAGATATGCCAGATCAACAATCAATATGAATGTAAATGAATGTTAAACAAACCGTTGTTGATTTTCTGTCGTGAGAAATGGAGGTTAGCCTGTAGTAGAGAAAAAAAAGCACATAACATGATGACGTAATACGCTATATATGCGTAATATGAAAATATGTGTTACATATGTCGGGCTTTTAAGACTGTATATACGCACCAATGTCAATCATGATTGAGTGCGCACATACTACATAATATGAAAATAGGCACTGCCTAACAACGGTCGAACATTTAGCTTTCTATGATACCTCTATTTATACAATGGATCTTATATGAAAATATGTGCTACATTTGTACCTATGGTGTATTTTGAAGACTTTATATACGCACCAATGTTAAGGATTGAGTGTGCACATACTACATAATGATACACAATATATAACAAATGTACCTACCTGGTGACAATTTGTCATATGTGACACTCCTGGTAAATCCTGTTCGCCTAGTGAGTTGTTTCACCCAGTTTCTCATTCGCCATGTTGATCCCGCCATCAAAGAAAAATTGTTGAAATTGAGTAAAAAAACATGATTTTAAATCAACAAAATTTTCGACGTCATTTTCGGAAAAATATAAAAAAATACCAAAAACATTTTTGGAAGTCATCTGACTTGCGATAAGGCAAATTATGTCATGACCTGGCTCATCTAATTATGTAATATAACCAGTCTGCCCACATATACAATGCATTGCAAGCAACGGCAATTATATACGCATGCGTTTTTAAAGTCGCTAACTGTATTTGATTTTGTGGTAAACCTCTCACCGTTTCATCCGGGCTTGAGACCGGCAGGGTGCAAATCAACAGATGCAACAGATGCAACAACTTGTATGCAATACCTGTTGAAAAGCTACTGACGTGATACGAATAGCTGCACAGTATCCAATTACGGGAATGTGTCCGAATTCACATGGTTGCGTGATATTGTTCCTGCCTAAAATTACATCATCATTATGGTATAATGCCACACACACATATGAATACGTCATCTTTGTCCCCATTTGTACTGTGTTATCTATCAATTGGTTATTGGTATCTGGTCAGTATATGTACCCAGGCAGGGTTAGTTTCCATTTTAGCATCAGAATATGTATCAATGTATATATCAGGTAACCATTGTGATGAACTACCACAAATGATACATACATTGGTGCATATGCTGAACAAGTATGCCGAAAGTTCCAAAAGTTGTGCGTAGATGTTATGTACAGTGAGTGGCCATATATATATGTTTCTCCAAAATTGGAAATCCCATAGACATGCATGTATTTCCAACATTTATAAATAATTTGTTACTCACCGACTACTAATTCTATGAGATGATGGACAATTGATGTAAGATTATTTTGAAAGTAAGATAAATTAAATCGGTTTCATATTTCTGAAGGTGTGATCCTATGGGATTTAAAAAAAAATGCTTTTCCCATTGACAAATAAAGATGACGTTGGCAAAAAAGCCACGTAAAATATTGACGTCAACTTTAATTGTCTGCATCTTTGGAACCCCGGATAGTTCACTTATAATCTTAGGCTAAGCTGTAGAATTCAATTGTCCATGGATGCAACTGTACAACGTAAATAAAGTACACAAACCTGTTGTGCAACAAATAACAGATTAAATGTATATAGAAATGTTGGAAATACATGTCTATGGGATTTTCAATTTTGGAGAAACATATATGGCCACTCACTTACACATAGTTTAATGTATGTCCCACATAAACATGGCGAAATATTACGGCTGTATTTGGATCACAAAACAATTTTGTAAATATGAAATCAAATATATTATGAAGAATGTCCCTTTTTTACTTCTGGAAAAGTTATCAAATATTTGTTTTTGTCGTGCCGCTTGAAAAGCAGCAATCGTTAGAAATTCACCCCATAACGAGTTTGGATGTGTCAGAAAAGATTGGCCCACCATTAGTTCCAAAAATATTCCAAAAACATAACTTTGTTTATAAAAGGAAGAAAATAGAAAAGGCATTACATTTTTTATCGATAATATCAATATTTGGCATAAAAGAGTGACATTCTAAATTTCCCTAATAATTAATTATTGGCATATGAGCAGTAATCGTCACTGAGCCTGGTTTGGCCTTCAGATACAGTTTTGGCTTTCTTATATCTGGATGTTGAATCAGTTTATACCCTTATAAGAGTAGTAGGATTAGACTGTCAATTTCAGCATTTGTCTAATTCCCCGGGTGTTGCCCGCCGCTCCCCGGGCGGAGAAGACATTGGTAGGTGCATAATTAACATTGTTTACAGTCATGAAATAACCCCTTGACTGTCGATAAATAATTACTGTTCAGTCAGGTGATGAGTCATTACTGTTGATAATAATATTATTGAAAACAATAAATACGCCTATCATAGCGAATGCTACGCCCGCCTCCCGGTGGCAAATTTCACCTTACAGGCGTAAACAAACAATTGAAGATTCACCCAACAAGGCTAAGTTAGATTAAGTGACCTTGACCTTGGGCATTGGTACCTTAAGCGAATGGCGATGACATGTCAATCATATAATGTGGAGAAACATATTAGCTCCTTGAAGTAATACTGAAGTCTGTTACAGACTTAAACCCATAAAGTGAGAAATTGTGAAGATGTATGTCGGACACACAGAGAGTCCAAACAATAATATGTCACATGGGTGTACGAGACCAGTATTTATAATAACAATCTCAGACTCTGATCAAGTATGTAGCCGTGAAATTTTGTCAGTGGTATGTGGAAAAGACAAGTGACAATGCAACAATGCTTAGATACGCACCTTTTCTGATTATGATCGATGTTCATCATTTGTGGCTGTGACTGGAGAAATGGGGCTTATGGCCTATGCGACCAGTGTAGATCCCGATCAGCCTGCGCATCCGCTCAGTCTGATCAGGATCTGCACTGTTCGTAGATTAGTCAGTGAAGCATCTATCATGAGTCTGGCAAACAGTATATATCATGATGAGGCTACATGAGTGTGCTAGTGGATCATGATCTACACTGGTCGCAAATGACATAAGCCCCATTTCTCCTGTCACAGCCACATTTGAAGATGATAAAATTACATGTTATTTACGATGAAATTCGATCAAATATAAAAACTATAATGCAGACTGGCACATGTATACGGCTATAGACTCGATCGCCATCGCGAGTTCAAAAGTGGGAGATTATAGTCATTTAGCAATCAAACTTTGCAAAATTGCAATGTGCATCTATTCTGAATAAGGAATTTATGAAACTACATCCACAAAAAGTGGGTATATACTATATTTACTTCGATGAGAAGACAACTCACCATCCAATGGGAGCACCGTCCAAGCGGCTGGTCATCATCCAATCACCTGGTCTGCATGCCATCAGCGGATCTTGAAATTTTGTTCCTGAAAAGAAGCAAAAGAAGAAAATAAATTTCAGATTAAGGATTCATTTGTTGGAGTCATATGTGTTGTCTATGACAGCTTATTAAGTTTTCAACCAGTGTCTACGCCGGAAGATTCAAAGTTGATGAAGTGCATTCAGGGTCTATATTGTTCACCATTCATTAAGTTACAGTCAGAAGCATTAAAGATTAAGGTAATCTTCTTGAAAATATAATAAGCAGATATTTGTCACAGCATAGATCTTTCATAACACGATGGCTCCGGCCTGCATGTTGCAAAAAAAAGAGAGAAAACTTTACTTATTAAGCCGGACACACCAACAAAGTGATGTTGAAGTGGTCTATGTGACGCACAGTTCTACACGAATGTACCCTAGAGTTATTTTGTAAAAATAACCAAAACTCACAGAGCATGCATTGATCGACCCGTGCAATGTATGTAACCGATAAATACAATCACGTTTTGTTGTATTGAACTTCAAACTGCAAACTAAATACAGAGTAAGCAGTCGGGTGCCTGCATGTACACTAGATAGCGATCGATAAACACATTTTGGCAAAGTAATGACAGGGTACATTTGTGTAGTACCATGCATGACACAGACTATATTTCTGCCTAGTAACGCCAAAGCGCTGACTATCGTGTTTCCCGCTTTTCACAGACAACAATCTGGTTTCCAAATCCAAGACGATGGTGTCAGGTTGACAATGTTGGGCAAAGAATAAATGGATGTAAAGCAACTTGTAATTCTTGAATTAAAAATAATATGTGGCCATGACTAGAGAAATTGGGCTTATGTCCTATGTGACCAGTGTAGACCCAGATCAGCCTGCACATCCGCGCAGTCTGATCAGGGTCTGCACTGTTCGCCATTCAGTCAGTAAAGCATTCATCCTGATTCTAACAAACAGTATAGATCCTTATGAGTGTGCTAGCAGGTAAAGAACAAGACTGGTCACAATTGCCATAAGCCCCATTTCTCCAGTCACAGCCAGATATAATCATGAAAATTGTGCCTGGTGTCGAGAAAACCTACAAATTGCTATTTTTAACAAAAATAAGGACATATCAGCCAGAACATCAATGTACAAAGTCAGGGTGTACAAACTTGATCTGCTGGAACAACTATGGCTCTGGCAACCAGTATAGCGTATGAGGCCCTGTTGGCGGGGAGGGGGGCGAGTCTCAATATGGCATATGGAGACAAATCTGACCTTATAATTATGGCCAAGTGGCACATAACTAACCGTTAGTTATGTGCCACTTGTTATGGCATAATGACATGCAAACTGTTAGTCTATATGGCATATGGATAACTAAAAAATTGTGTCTGTAAGACACGACGATGCCCCCATTCGCAGCTCTTTGGACGTAACAGTTAACATTTGTGATGGACATACAGACAGACAGACAGACAGGTGCAAAACATAATGCACCCTGACTTATCATCATTGGGGCATAACAAAATTGGGCCTGTATGGCATATGGAGAAAGTAAAATTACCATGTATAGCTTATGGTAGAAACCCCCCAAGAGCCTCGCATATGAATGGTGTAGCTTATATAAAGCACCTGAAGATGCAAGCTGATACATGTACAAGTATGCTGTTTACAAACAGAAAATAATAGCACTTTGTAAGGTTTTCTCAACAACATGCATAATATTTTGCAAACTTGTATGTACATACGTATATCCCATGGCAAATGATGCTCCAGTAACAATTCACCTCGTGGCCGTACCGAGGCAATATGCAGCATCATAATTACTTTAATGCACATAATAGTAAGGCAAGCGATTAGTTTACAGTTCTAGTTTTACCTTGTAGTATGCATTACAATTACATTGAGTCATAGGGCCTAAAAACGTTTACTCTGTTGTTTTTATTGGATTTTTAGGGGAACAAACAGCAACACAAAACACAACATTTGACCGAAACCCTCTTCAAAATATCTTCAAGCATGTTAAAGCGGCTGCGTCTCAGATAAAAGCAAATGGCGTGCATTTTTTAAATGTGTGCTTATCAAGTGTAGATGACTAATACCAATCCTCTGTGGCAGGTTATTTTGTAAAATTGCATTACATTTAACCAATATACCGAAATGATCAACTGGAAGTGCAAACTGCTCAAATACCAAAAGCAAATGGCGAAACGTCATAAACTTGTGATTATCTTCTCTTTAAATCAAATAAACATGCTAAAACCGTGCATGCTTACTCTAGACAGGAAATGCAGATGTTACGTAAGGACAGAAACCAGCCTGGCGTTGCAAAACTATGACAATTTTCGATTTATATATTTCCCGCCATTTCTAAAAGCAAATGGCAAAATAGAAGAGCGTTACTAACGCTCCCGATTTCTCAATATATAAATATTAATAACAAATACTTCTGCATTTCTTTCAACTGTATCATAGGGTCGTATGTGTTCGAAATCATGATACCAAGCATTAAAAAATATAAAACAATTTTGTTTCAATTTTACGCCATTTGCTTTTGATCTAAGACGCAGCCGCTTTAAAGTTAACAGTGTTGGATCTTGCTGAATATATATATACAAATGCAAAATGCTCATACTATTTCCAGTTGGAGGGAGTGCACAATAATACTTATGATGCTGCAAATAAATCTAGTGGAGATAATTAAATGCATACATGTGCAAATCAAGACAATACATGAATACCATTTGGAAGAAAAGAAACATATAATCACATATTTCAGAATCACACAGTTTAAAATACATTGTTTTTTCTTTTTTCTTTTTCTTATTATAATTAAAGACTTGCTATCAGATATGGACCTTAGTATATAGAGGCTATTTCATTGTACACCTTTGAATAGCCTAAAAGAATACACGAGTGTACGTCGGCTTCCGCTTAAAATACGAGTGAGAGGAGCGAGCAAAGTTTTTTACCAGGAAACCGACGAACACTAGAATATTATTTTACTTTCTTCAAAAGTGTAGGATGAAATAGCCTGCGATTATGGGTTTCTTTCACCGTTACGCATATGTATGACTGACCGCTTGCTGGACACTCAGGTGACACTCTTTTGATTAGATTAAAGCTAAGTGGTACTTACATGTACCTGTCATTTAAGGAAATATGGCTACAACATCTGGTCAGAATTGGTTACCAGTGAATCTGACCACCGGATTGGGAAGTGTCATAATTACTTCTTAATGAGATTGCAAGATCCTATTCCATATCCGAGAGCAGGTCTTTAAGAGTTGCATGTGCACACAGATACACAATTACACATGTGTGCTATTATTAACTTAGATTTACGAAGCATGTTCAATAAGACTCCAGCACACAGTACTAACCAAGGAGTACAATTGTACCATCAACATTTAAGCATCTCTTTTTTGGCACACTGAACTGCCAAAATTGTTATTATCAATAATTGAGCACAGCAATGCAACATTTATGTCAGATAAGATTGGAGATCCGAGATATTTAATAGGAGTGGTGGAATTCTTGGCAAGTTCAACAGCTATCATAACATCACTTAGTTATGGGGACATGAAACCCATCCTAAAACAATTAGGACATGGGTGGACAACATACAGCCCCTTTGCTGTCATTATTGAATAATTTATGGAAACATGTGCAGTTGTGTATACCGTACAGTTATAGTATTGTCTGACAACTTTATGTATCCAATCAAAAGCAGCCAATTATGGCTAAACATGCAAATGTTTTTTGGCTGTTGTCTTACTGAACACCCCTCATACTGAATGGTTCACACCTTAACACTATTGTGTTATATAGTCGTACACGCCATACTTATAATGCAGTATTATTATAAACATACATGTATGGGATGCCAGATCTACTGAAACTCTAATTCTTCATAATACATGTAGGTATAATGTTCCCTAATACCGATATAGCGCTATTAAATAATGTTAAACGCCGCTCTAATTGAAGTAGGCTGAGAGAACATGAAATCCTAGCTGGATCTGTGCATGAGTTCAGTTGTAAAGCTCTTCAAATCATATCATTTAAAACTAGCATGATAGACTAAATGAGAATTGAATTGGAGTTAGGTTTACAACTATATGTAATTAGAGCTTAGCAGTTAGCACTAAGTTTTTGAAGCAAACCTGAATTGTATGAGTTGCTGTAGATTGGGCATTCTATACTATTTAACATGTAATCATGTGCTCTTAGCACTTTGACAGTGAGTAAGAAATATTGCACCCACCATCTGAAACCATTCTTAGTATACATAAGTAATTCACTTTGGATCTCACTAAAAAGCATCACAAGCATGAAGGTGTCATGTCTAAATGATTTTTATCACATATTATACAAATTATGGACTTTTTACCTGGTGTACATGCTGCAATAGGTGGGTAAGAATATACATTAAACTTGGTTGCCTTCATAGCCAAATCAGCTACAGTCTTAAAGTCATGACGTTAATAACAATATGTGTGCATGTATACCAATTAGCATCCTGCACTCTCAAATCAAAAATGTGAATACGATTATAAAGTTACACTATTAATTATTATAAAAAAATTGGTCTGCAAATTTAACATATGACCGTGATATAATATTTCCTCTTTAATATTATTTTGTGATATACATTGTATATACAAATATGTATAGTGTTTTTGTGAATTAGTATTCAATTTGACAATTTCATTTTGGATTAGAAACTACTTCTGATTTCACTGGGTTTTAAGTGTCTCATTTCATTGTTGACATCACTGTGATCGCACCGAGATTGTGCTGAAATTTCGCTGGAATTCAGTGATATTGATGAAAAATGCCAAAAGTTGTCAATCTACATGTAATTGAATTTCAGTGTGATCTCAGTGAAATTCACTCACAGTTTCACTGGATATACAAAACAGCAAATAGATGCAGAAGTAATGATATTGTTTCAAATTGTGGCAAAACATAAAATTTGGAAGCCTATATTAAACCATGCATACCTGATATTAACAATGATTATAACTGATAACCAAATGATATTAAACATGAAATGAAACATGATAATGAATAACTTGCGGGCCGTCACAGCCGCTCCAGAGGTTCTAAAGAATGAAATGATGAATTAGTAAGTATATAGTTGATAATGGAAATGGCTTGAACTTACGGGCCGTCACAGCCGCTCCAGAGGTTCTAAAGAATGAATTGATGAATTAGTAAGTATATAGTTGATAATGGAAATGGCTTCAACTTACGGGCCATCACAGCCGCGCCAGCGGTTGTAAACAATGAAGTGAAAGATGAGTATAACACATATCATACCATTTTTCAATATAGGTCTCCAAAATATGATGATATTACAGACATTGGGCTACTACTTACTATCAACCATTGTATATTGTATATTAATTAGTCTCATCCACCAGCTATAAACATGATGGGGGGAGATGTAATGTCTAAATTTGATAGAGATTGACAAATTCTGGTCATTTATCACTGTATTTTAGTGAAATTGCATAGCAATGCTAGTGAGATAACGTTGGATGAAAAATGAAATGAGAGGCTGGATTTACAGTTAGATGTCGGTGAAATAGCAGTGAGATCTGTATTAAGTCACAAACCGCAAAGGAAAGAGTCGAATTGAACATTAATTCCAAAAGATATATGTAGATGGAATAAAAATTAAACTAATTCAATAGAAAACTATATACTGTATTATGCCAAGCTGTTAAATTAACAGACCAAGTTTATTTAAGAATTGCTTCCCATTTTTATTGACCTTATTGAACTGCATACAGACACTAGATGTGGGCGGTATTACCGTTATACCGGTAAACAGCAGAGTTTCATCTTTGTGATACTGACCCGGTTTGGGTACTGACGTATAACGGTATACCGGCAGGTTAATCGCTATAATGACCGTTACAGACGTTACTTCAAATGACCGATGCAAGCCTGATTTAATACTAAACATGAAGAAACACATGTACAGAAGAATACCGTTCAGGTACAGCTACACAAAAGCAACAATTATGAAACCTAAAAAAAATACTAGACCGATCGGGCTAGCTGCTTGATATTTTAGCTAGCCCAAATGTCAAATCTGGTAGTAAGTGGCATAAGGCTAGTGGCTTTTGTCACGGACTGCAGAAAGAAAGTAGAAATATGTTCGTAAAACAATGGATGCCCCCACATAAAGGCTATGTCAGGATTTTTCATTCAACAGGTGACTTTGTGTGATGGACATCAATGTAGCGATGAAGTATAGCGAAGACCGGATAAAGAATAGTTGCTACAAAATGTTAAGTTTTTGTATAATTCTATTTTTCGCAACAGAATGACCGTGACCTGTTTAAATTTGTAAACAGAGACAAATGGACAGACAAGGGTGAAACATGAAGACCCACTTCAATACATTTGTGGGGGCCAAGCATAACTATCATCAACACATAACTAATGACACAAAATGTACATTCTTAATGAAAATCTAGTTATGATTATTTGTGTTGCTTTTTAGCGAGACCCTTCAGTGTAGCATACAAATTATATTAAGTGAGCATTGATGAAGTGAAGACTATAGCTGGTATGATGTGAATATGAGTTTTTCTCCGTAAGATGGGATGAATACAAGACCTGTTTGTGAGCAGCATAGCTGGACTGTAGTAGGTGCAGCAAATGTTGAATGTATGGTAAGGAAATTTAGTATGATGCAAAAGAATACACATCAGTGAGTAGCTACGGTACATACCACCAACCAAATAATTCATCAATATCATACTGATTCTCCTTGTCTTTATTTCTTGTGGCAGTGGATGGACAAGAAGAACAATAACTCATATTTACACACAAATGGTTGACAGCAGTTGTAGAAGTTCAGTAAATATTGAATGTATGGCATTGGTATTGCACCAATAATTGCACCAATTGTATGATGAAGAAGAATACTTATCAGTGAGAGTTACATACCCCAACCGAACGATTCATCAACATCAATACTGGTGCTCATTGGTTTTCATGAATTCTCATAGCAGTGAATGCATGCGAAGAACTGTTGGCAGAAATGGTTGTATGCACGACAGTCGTGCAACAGTAGTAGGTGCAGCAAGTATCGAATGAATCTATGAATGGACCGAATGATGTTTAATGGTCTATCAGCACAAAAGTGTGGCATTTAAGGCCAACTGAATGGACCGAATGTATCAAGATAACTTTTCTGATGTCACCAATAGCTGATGATAATGGCCAGTGCAATTAATACAGTGGATGTAGACTCAGTAGTATTGAAGGTATGAGACTGACCAAAAACTGCGGCGAAGAGAAATTGCTAAGTACATGTGTAGTATGCATGGAAAATACGTTAGCGCAAGCGTGAGGCTGACGCCCGGGTGACGACATAAGCTGTCCCTACTATATGAATAGTCGAGCTAAAAATTGTATACAAAATTACACATTTCACCTTACACCTGAAAACTTTGCCCCCCACATGTGCTATTTTTAATTAGGATTGACTGTACATAGACAATTTCCATGAAGCCCAAGAATAGCACTTCATGCACAAATCATGTAACATGGTCAAGTGTGTTCATCATCCCATTATGCACTGCAGAAAAGCAACCTTCAATCCGTATATGTGGCTTCAATGGAGAAAAGGGGCTAGTGGCATTTGCAGCCAGGGTAGACCCAGACCATCCTGCAAATGTGCACAGTCTGACGAGGGTCTGCACTGTTCGCCATTCAGTCAGTGAACCAATCATCAGTATATTAGCAAATGGTCTATCATCCATACGAGGAAGCATGAGTGTGCTAGAAGATCAGGAGCTAGACTGGTCACAAAATGGCACAAGCCCCATTTCTCCAGTTACAGTAAACTCTTGAAATAAAAGAAAATCAGTTTTGCAATAAAACCATTTGAGTCCCAAAATTAGTAATAATTTGTAGGATGTGGCGATAACCAAATTGTAAAAAAAGTCCAGATGTTGCAATAAAAACATTGTAGTGGATTGGTCGGCAAATGGGAAACAAACACTATTTTTATTATGGCCTTGTTTGTTTTGCTTTTGTTAAATTGCTCGTCACAAAAATTAGTTAATATCGGGAAAGTAACTGAATTTTAATTCCTATTGAAAGTGGGCAGGGGCCGTGCTTGGACTTAGAAACGAAAGATTTGACTCAAAAACAAAATTTGTTAACGCAAATGCTACGGACGGACGGAGGATGTACGGACGGACAGACAGAATTACGAAAACTTTATATACCCCTCGGCTACCCCATAAGCCGAGGGTATAATTACATGTACTGCTTGAAAACCTGACCCAGTGTCATGTGCGAAATACCAGAAAGACAAAATCACTTAGCCCCATGTTAAAGCGACTGTTTCTCATAGAAAAGCAAACGTACATTTGTACAGAATGTGCTTATAATTCACAAAAAACGTACCAGAGTGACCGGCCAGTCAATAATACATTTGATTTGATATAATACATGACTAGTGTTGGTAAGAAAATTAAATCTGATTCCGCCCATTTTCGAGCATGGGATCACCACTTTAACAAATCTGAATGAGCCTTATCGGGCATTATTACCAAGTTTCGTAAAAAAGGTTCTGCCGGTTCATGAGGTGGTGTCGTTTGAAGAACTTGAGCTATTTATAGATGGCGGCGATCTTGGATTACGTGACAATGATATTTTAACAACTCTGAAAACGGTTCATCGTAGGACCAAAAACTGTGAAGTTTGGCGATTATCGGACAAATTGTACAACCGTTCGAAAAAGTTAACGGACGACGATGATGGACGAAAACCGGCAACATTAATAGTAAACTACATGTATTACAAATTTTGCGCCATTTGCTTTTCTATTAGATTCACTCACTTTTTATAAGTAGATGTTAATGAATGAAATCAAATAAATCAATCTTCCACATGCAGCTTTGCCATTTCCTTGGTAATTGATCTGAATAACTGAGTATACCATTCCTGTTTCAGATTTACATCCCCATGCACGCCATCATACATGTGTTCAAAGTTGTACATCAGAACAGTTTTGTAATTGCCAGCACGGCCCCTTTTCTTGGATTTGCATGTAATGATGTCTTTATCCCATCTTACGGAGAGTTTATCAAATTGAACATTTTTTGCGGAGATATGTTGATTAATTTGATCTATGTCATTGTAAAGTTTGTTTTGTTGTTCTTCTTGCTGTTCAGGTGTTACAGTGAGTTTATTTGGAAGTGTTTTATGTTGTCGGCTGTACTGCTCTGCTTTTTGTAAAGAAACAGGTGGAATGTGAACAATTTTAGTGGAGATATTTGCGGTATTTAATGTTGAATATATGTAATCAATGTCCCGGATTAGATTGGAAAGCTTAAGATCGGTCTGGTGGTAAATGATTTCATAGCCTCTTTTGTGGTTTATTTTGGAAGTTAGGTTACATATTCCAGAGGCTATGACAACATAAAAATTTGGTTGGGTGTCCGAGAGAAGAGAAATGTTTCTGATTTTATTTTGAACTTCAGATGCAAGGGTCATGACCTTTGCACCTGGTGCAACAATGGTGTGCACATAATTAGTATGGTTTTCTGAGAGAAGGGCATTTCTGGGGGGACCATTGCTTGCCACATCAGAAGCGTATGTTATGAGCTTCTGATGTGGTCTAACAACAGTGTGAACGAAGTTGGAAGAGGTACATACATGATGATTTTGGTGAAGAAAATGTGTCAGCCCTGATCCCCTGGAATCGCTGGCGATGATTATGTGGTTCATCTACAATTATACATGTATGTATGTGGATATAATCCTTTATGATGACTTATTACGTCCAAGTTGAATTGGGCATGTATGACCTGACATTCAAGTCCTTCCCTGTGATTTCATGCCTTATCGCAGCTGTGATTTTTCTTGAAAATGATTTCGAAAATTTAATATATTTTCTGTAAATGATACCGAAATTTGACGCAATTTTCAGAGCCAATGTGGTATTGAATGCAGACTTCAGTCATCAAATATCAATAACAATTTGGTGGAAAATGTTATTGCTTTGTAAATATTTTCCGGAAAAAACAACCCTGATGGGATAAGGCACAAAATCCCATGTAAGACTTGTCTCATATTTATCAGAGACCATAAATGTCCCGGGTACTGATTTTATATATGAGAAGTGGAAGCATATCAAGGTTCGGTAATGATCAATGGTCTGCGCACCTGCGCATTTTATCGCATGCGGAGATGTATACTCAGCGACAAAAGAAACTATACAGTTTTGTCTGTGCACGTTCCGAAAGTGATAAAATGCATATTTGATCATGCACATGTAATAATGCAATACAAATTGACACGATGAGTAAGTACTGTATTGTGTGACAATATGTTATACTCACATATTTTATGAAAACAAAGGTATACATGATTTAGTACCATAGTTGTACCTGTTTGAAAAGTGTATACATGTACATTCTTTTGTCGCTGAGTATACAAAGTTTGCATGCCCAAGGAAGGTGATTCTGTCGTGAAGAATGTTTCAGCTCTGAAAAGCCTTAACCCTTTCACCCGTAAGTAACTGACAAGGACCAGTCCAACTAATTTTCAGAACAATGAGCTCAGTTCATTCATAACAAAGGGGTGGTTTATCTGTAACTGTAAAAAAATACTTGCAAATATTGCAGATCCTGATGAGACAGCTCATCTGGATCTACACTGTTTGCAAATATTTGTGTAGAGGTCTGTGGTGTTGAAAGGGTTAATAAGTGCAATAAGTAATGAAAAAGGCTTGACAAAAAACCTTAGCAAAAGTGTGACTCCGACGCCTGGGTGACGACATAAGCTCTCCCTACTCTTTGAATAGTAAAGCTAAAAATTATACAACACGTTATCACTTGTGGATATATACAAAGTTTGCATGTCCATAGAAGGTAATTCTGTCCTGATGAATGCTCAAGTCCTGAAAAGCTTATTAAGTGCAATGAGTAATGGATTGTCATACAGTCTGGTACGGACTAAATTTGTTGATCTAGGATCAGTATCTCTAACCCAGGTAAATTGTATATATAGAACCCGACAACTTTGCATCCCTATACCCATTTTTCAAATGTCATGTGCCTTCACAGTCCCCGGGGAGAGACAAAAAAGATTGATAATTTTGCAGGACCATTGTTCATTTACTTAAAAATGTAAAAGGTATTTGTCTTCAGTGCAATCTGTTTAATGAATTTTCTTCAAAAGTCATTGTGAGATATGAAATTCAAATAATTTATTTCCGCAAGATGTTTGCAAATCTGATAAATAAATCAATGCGCACTGAGTGTGTAAGTGAAATTGCATCTGAGAATGGCTTTACTGTGTCCTGCAATAGCAGTTTTAGAGTAAGTTGTAATAATTTGACGTGTCAAAATTAATGACAAATCAACTACACTGTAAATGTATGATGAAGTAGTAGTTAAGATTTGGTAGTACGTTGTAAGACACCACCAAAAAATAATTAATCAAATTAAAACTGTTGCTCTGACAATCATTGCAACAGTGTATGGTGGCTAAGAACAGCAGTTCGTATTGATACAAATGGTTGTATGCACGACAGAAGTACTGCAGCAGTAGTAGATAGTGCAGCAGATATAGAATTGACAGTAAAATAATTTCACCAACCTTATATAGTTATATGATGAAGAGGCATACCAGTACACAGCAATTAGTAGTTAAACAGCAGCAAAGGAATATAGCATCAACAGATTGATACTCATAGGTTTGTATTCTCATAGTGATCACTGAATGGTCACGAAGAACAGCAACTCGTAATGACAGAAAGTGTGTTACAGTCGTATGTATAAGGTATTGCACCAATAATTGCACCAAATGTATGATGAAGAAGAATACTTATCAGTGAGAGTTACATACCCCAACCGAATGATTCATCAACATCAATACTGGTGCTCATTGGTTTTCATGAGTTTGCATAGCAGTGAATGCATGTGAAGAACTGTTGGCACTATAATGGTTGTATGCACGACAACATTCGTGCAGCAGATATAGAATTGACAGTAAAATAATTTCACCAACCTTATATAGTTATATGATGAAGAGGCATACCAGTACACAGCAATTAGTAGTTAAACAGCAGCAAAGGAATATAGCATCAACAGATTGATACTCATAGGTTTGTATTCTCATAGTGATCACTGAATGGTCACGAAGAACAGCAACTCGTAATGACAGAAAGTGTGTTACAGTCGTATGTATAAGGTATTGCACCAATAATTGCACCAAATGTATGATGAAGAAGAATACTTATCAGTGAGAGTTACATACCCCAACCGAATGATTAATCAACATCAATACTGGTGCTCATTGGTTTTCATGAGTTTGCATAGCAGTGAATGCATGTGAAGAACTATTGGCACTATAATGGTTGTATGCACAACAACATTCGTACAACTGTAATAGGTGCAGCAAGTATGGAATGAATCGATGAATGGACCAAATATGTATGAAGAAAACTTGGATTTGCAGACATTTATGTACCTATCAATGTCTTCCCCGCCCGGGGGAGCAGCAGGCAACCCCCAGGGAATCAGTGAAATGCTGAAATCAAACAGAGTAATTCCCTAACGTCGGGATTAAATTTGTGTCTAATTCCGGACAGGGCAAGACATTGATAGGTGCATTAGACCCAAATGTAATCCCGACGGTAGATAATTTGGCTGTCGATTTCAGCACTTGCCTAATTGTGCAGGGGTTGCCCGCCGATCCCCCGGGCGGGAAAGACATTGATGGATGCATTAATGGCAGATGTTCATTCTTCCATTGTGTTTGTGAGTACTTCCAATCTATCTTGTATGTCTATGAAAGCATCATCTGAGTCCAACATGTGAAAGTATTGTTTTGTAGCTTTTGTCAAATCTCGAATTCGAGCAATTTCCTTGTTCCTGGCCTTTGTTGTTGGCGTGTTTGCGACATGACATATTCTATCCTCATTTATCAACACATCGGGATGCCAAGCAAAGTCTGGTGATTCTCCGGGGCCACCAGCGGTTTTAGCACGAGACAGTGCCACAAATAATGCACCCGGAGTTCTTGACTCAAACTGCTTGGTGCCAGGATCTATGACTATGTACCTATTGGACTCGCTTTCGCCAATCGTCATACCTTGGCAGCGATGAATTGTTGTACCCCAGCCCAATCTGAGTGGTACCTGTGTTCGTTTGCAATTATAGCAATGGCAGTCTATCCTTCTTTCTAGAGGCACAATCGGAACTAAATTCGGACTGTGATCCAAGAAGGGTGGGCCAGTGTACTTATCAAATTCTACCATCACTACATCTGGCATGGAGTTTGTAGGGCCTCTGCCATCCAAGTAGATGATGTCTGTAACCCGACCCATTGATCCATTGTACAGTCCAAATGGCACATTGATATTGCTCGTCAACATTACCTTTGATCCCCTGCACAAGTACAATACAGGTACCAATCCACCCGCCTTGTCACTTGCGGCAGTTTTCGCATGTTGACCAGTGTTTGAAGCCATTATGATTGCAACGGGAGCATGTACGTTAGCTGCCAACAGCATTTGCCTGTTGTGATTCGATTCCGCATTGTGAGTGGGAAACACAAACAGACCACGTGACTTCATGTCCGTCAAAAGATCTATGCCATGTGTAAGTTTTAATGAATCCCATTGGAACTGCTGCAACCATTGTGTGTCCTGTTTTGTTGCCTTGTATTGTCTAAGCGATGACAATACACTCTTCAATCGCTGTTGATCATTGTTTTGTCGAATAATTGTGTTCAAGGTTACTGCATGCGTGAAGCCATTCCACACCAGTGAACCATGAATTGCTGCTGCAGTTTTGCTTCTGCAGAAATAAACAGGCGAGTCACAGACAGGTGGTAGTTGTACATCATCTCCAAGGAACACAACAACTGGTATCCCACCCCATGGTAAAGTAGTGTTATCCATCCCATGCTGGCACATAAACTCCATCCAACCCAATGTTGTGCTGCCTACCATTGATCTTTCATCTACTATTAGTGCCACAGCACCACAGCAGTTGCTTTGCAGAATATCACCTTTAGTGCCATCTGGTGGTACCATTTCCTTTGCTGCATTGGTGTTTGTTGGTATTTTCAAGAAACTGTGTATTGTAACACCGGAAATAAGGTTTGCACTATTTCCAGTTGGACAGAGAACATGTACTGCTTTGTTTGTGGCAAATAGTTGGCGAATTGAACGAACCAAGCACTTTATTAGGAAACTTTTCCCAGAGCCGGCTGTCCCTGCGACTATTAGTCGCAGTGGTTCCACAGCTGATTTGGACTCGTATCGAATGAGAGTGTCCATGACAATGTTGAACGCGAATCGCTGGTCTGTATTTAGCTGTTCAATGGAGACGTCAGGCAGAGACAGTGTATCATCTGTTTCTGCTTCCGTATCCAGTTCAGCAAGCCATTTCAAACCTAGTCCCTTTGGATAATTTGTGACTGTACTACTCCAGTCATAAGTGGGTCCACCATCATCAACAACAAAGTCAGGTGTTGCATCATATTCACATGGTGGCTGTAAAAGATCCATCCATTCAGGGTGATCAGATTGGCTTGCATTGTCATGTTGGACAGCGTCTTCGTCCAAGTTTTCACCCGAATCGGTATCTGCAGATTCGTGGCGATGTGCTCGCTCAACATCAGCTTTGACGAAATTTGGACAGTCTTCCGATTTTAGAAAATCGTCCATTATTTCAACCCATGTGCGGCTGGGCTCTTTGATGTCGCTGATATGCCGCCAATTTTTCCAATGCAGCAGTAACATCGAACGACAGTAGTCCTCAGTAAGTGGCGATACTGCGCGGACTGAACAGCCATTGATAACGGGTACCTTTCCCTGTTTGCTGATGAACTGGTACCATGAACTACTGTCTTCCTTATGACGTGCAAGATATTTATCGAGTGGTGTGCTTTTTGTAAGTGTAGCTCCTGTCCGTTCCAATACCCTTGAACCAGAAAAGCTGATATTTTGGAACTGGTGACTGCATCGATAGAGGGGTAGTGAAAGAAGTTCATAGGCTGCCTCCATGCTTGACACATCTCTCTTGATCGTATTCATGAGAAGCTTGGTGCAGACCGATTTGGCAGTTGCACCACTAGCTTCATCAGCTGAATGTCCCAAGTCATTGAAAAGTTCAACTAATGCACCTGTGGGTTGATTACCCTTACAAGCATATCCGGTAATATATTTTTCCGTTGCTATTATTTCATTGACTGATGGATTGTCTGGACCAGACTTGGATATGATTAGTGAGATATCACCATTTGCCCTCCAACCCTGTGTATGGTACTTTGAATGTTGTACGAGCATAGGGTGGTCTCTGGCCATTGCTAATCTGAGAGACGAGTTTTTGTCTTTGACAAGTGCGGCAGTTTCTCTCAGTTCTTTGCCTGGTTTTGTTTCGGACCCAAATTCAAGTCGACATATTTTGTCGGACCTGTTAGAGTGTTTGTTTCTGTTACTGTTTGTTAAACAATAATCAGAACACCTGTGTATGTTAATTCTGTTGGTTAACAACAGGTGATCTTCAAGAAGTGACTCCTGTGAGTCCGAAACATCCATCAGCATTTTTAGCAACGGATTCTTTTCTTCCGGTGGTGCTGGAGCAGTCCCTTCTGGTGGGGCCCACAAATTTTTATTTGGTTGCCCGCTATTGTCTTTTCCAGCCGGGTGAGATGCTGTCATACCGAAGCATGAAGTAGCCCATGTGGACAGTTCTGCTGCACATTCATCCATTGTAAGTCCTCTTTCCAGAGCTTGGTGAAGCAGGTTATGTGGTTCACGGTCTGTTCGCCAGCATAGGCCATGCCAGTGCACCATGCCTCTGGATTTGGCAAATTCCTGGCGATACCAATAGGCATTAACCCCAAAGACAGGCCGCATAACCGAGCGAAAGTAGGACTGAGTGCGCATTTCAAAATACTGCGAAACAATGTGTGTATTTTTTTGCAGTACACTGAACAGCGTATTCCTGTTACTCAGATCCACACTTGTACCAGTTGTGTGAGCAGTATACTGTTCCAGTAGCCTTCTAAGTGGCTTGTAGTGATATTCAGCGCAACTACCAGTTGTGAAGAACGATGGGAGACCGTTTCCCTCGTTTATTTGGAATTGAATGAGCGATCTGAGTTCGCGCGATCGCTGTGCCCAATATTGTGAAGTTCCGCGTAAAGATGCTCCAAAATATAGGATCTTTTTAGCGATTGATGTATCACCATTTTGTAGCTTCTGCTTTAGATCTGATATTGTCAGTTGTTCATCTCCAAGCTGTTGTTTGACAATGTATGTACTTTGCTCCAATGTGCGTTTGCGCATGATCATATTATGGACAATGAATTTGAAGTACTTGTGTTGTGCAAATCGACCATCTTTGTACCACATCAAATGTTCTGCCCAATCGGACATAGAGTGGCATGTGCGTGTGCGATTTATATGAAAATCGCCTACACCGTGTGGGAAGAGGCAAGGAAATGCTAATGTGAAAAAAGACCTTGTTGTAAACTCGGATAACGGGACATCATCACGAGTAGGCCAAGGTATAGTCACAGCCTTTCTACTACCAGTGTCGGGACTGACCGCGTCTTCAACCACTTTTGTCACTTGTTCCTTGATGTTAACACTGGTGTCCGGTAGGGGAACGCATGATGCAGTATCACCTTCCACCTCACCAGGGTCAACCTGTTCTGAGGCAGGACCCTGGTCATCTGTGTGTGCAGTGCTAGGATGTGCCTCAATTGTGTCGATATCAATTTGGGCATTTTCTGGTAAACGATTTAGTCGAAGTGGACAAATGGTTATGTCAGAATATGCTGGATTGTTTGCTTTCAACCATTCTAGCACACCCTGCACGACAAACCGGCGCACATTGAAGTCTTTGCTGGTATTATTTTTACCTTGCCTCCTGACTCGTATGAGATTTATATTCTCTGGCAAATTTGGAAGTATCTGTGCTGGTTCATTGACGTTTTGAGGAAATGTGACACAGTGTCCATTTGCTGCGATTCCGCCGTGCTTAAGCATGTGTACTTGGATTGCCGGTGAAATTCGACATACGAGTTGCTGTTCAACTAATGTTAGATTGGACATGATCGGTGGGACTGGACCAGGATCCATATTGTTTTCTGATGAAAACATTTTCACCGGACTTTTGTCAGTATGACACCGGTAACAAATATTGTCGGATTGCATTTTCATTTCGAGTCTACGTTCATTGCATATGGAGCAACAGGTGAATGTGTATGACATTTCCTGTAATTCAAATGCGCGTATACAATCCATAGCTTTATTGAAGTTTATATCATCAGAAAATGGAGGTGGTGCAGGCAAGTCTGCTACATGCACATTAAAAAAAATTTCAGCTAGTTTGATTCGACTCCGAATTCGTGCGATTCGCGCATTGCGCTGCTTAGTGGTTTCATTTTCAACTGGAGCATCAAACTGAATACCCAGTTTTCTGCAGTCTTCAAACCGTGTATATTCAGTATGTGAGAAATCTGATGGGGCTACAGTGGTCTGTTGAGGTTGTGCAGGCAACACTTGTTGGGGAATGAAATCTGATGGGGCTACAGTGGTCTGTTGAGGTTGTGCAGGCAACACTTGTTGGGGAATGAAATCTGATGGGGCTACAGTGGTCTGTTGAGGCTGTGCAGTCAACACTTGTTGGGGAATGATTTGTATTTTTTCGGCTGCTTTGATTCTCCAGCGAATGCGTGAACGTCGCACATGTCGCTGTTTGGGTGTTTCCTTTTCAACAGGAGCATCAAACTGAATACCCAGTTTGCTACAGTGTAGAAACAAGGCCTGGTCTATCTGGTGACTTGGTGAAAAATCTGATGGCAAAAGAGAGGTCTGTTGTATGTGGCATGAAGCAGATGTTACCGATGTTTTTGTTCGTTTTGGTATGTTTATTGTTGTGTCTCCTATGTTTCTCCATTCATTCTTCCTTTTGCTAGAACTCGTTCCATTCGTGAGAGACGTATGTGATGTGCCATTGCGAACGGCATCATCAATAACGCTTTGATAGAGAACTGTGAAGTGACCATCTCGCAATAGCAGTTTCATTGTTGTGTTGGACGGCGTATAAGACATGTGTTTACGTTGAATATAACATGTCTCTGTGGCCTGTAAGTCTGGATTATATCTTCGGCCTTGTAGCCAGATGTCTACATTCAGGTTTAATAAATTGCATGCAACCTGTACCTCACACAGTGTAGCCCAGCCATTTTTATCAATCATTTTACTTCGGTACTGTTCAACTGACTGAAACTGTGTACCGTGTGAAAGGGAGGCTGTGTCATGCCAATATAAGTCCCAGTCATCAATGATGCGATTGCAAATGCTGCTTCTGTAGTAGCCACTTTGCGAAAAATTTCCATGCAAAGCAAGACTGAGACAGTGGAAGAAACAAGTACCATCTGTAGGTACGCGCAAGTTTTTGTAATGTGTTCCTTCAATGCACAAAATGCTGTCAACATCATGGTAGTTATTCAAATCGAATAGTGGTGAAAGTATCGCGTTTGTCGGTTGGTCGTTGTACTCTGAGCCCGCAGAAACATGTCCTGTGGGATTAAGATGTTGAACAAACTGGTTGTCTGTATGTGTGTATGTGTCGACTTCGTCATTGTTACTATTTTCCGAAATAGTTACCAAAGAAGTATTTTCATGTGATTCGTTATCGTTATGTGCAACCTGTAAAATATCTGGTGTTGTATCTGCCATACAGTGTTCACCATGAGAGTCTGTATTGTTATCCGATTGAGACATGCATGGCGAGTTTGTACATGTACATGCAGGTCCTTTACTGTAACAGTGATCATCGGCATTGAAATGAAAATGTGACGTTAATTGCACGTTTGAAGGACATGCATGGTAACAGTGATCAGTTTGAAATGAACTGTCAGGAACATGCACTTTAGGGTTGCTTTCAGGAGAAGACAAGTTGATGTCATTGGTAGATGTAGTGTTGTCAGAAATTGTAACAGGCAATGTTGCTGTGCTGATATTTCCATTCGCGACTTGAGCATGACAGATATTTGCACCTTGCAATTCAGTGGCAGTTGCGCTCTGAGATGCACTGACATTTTCGCATAGCGATGCACTGACATTTTCTCCTGGAAATGCACTAGTATGTGCTCCTTGTGATGTGCAGGGGTTATCGTCTGTAGACACGCTTTTATATGCATCTAGAGGAGCAGTAAAATTTGTGCCTATAAATGCACCAGCGATTTCGGCTTCAGATGCGCTGGTATGTGCACAGGCAGGGGTAACCATCTGTGTTTGATATATGGAATCCATTGTACAAATCTTGTCCTAGGGGAGGAAGACTAATAGTAATAAAATGTTTGGAACTATCGACCCTATACTTAATGGTGCCTGTCACTATGTCACTGGAAGGTAGCTGTGTGTGCAACCCAGAGTATCCACAGTATAGAGATAAATATAATGAGCCTCGAGGGATTGGTGGATTATCACAATAACCGTGAAGGCAAATGGCATTTGAATGAATGGGGTTTATGAACCGTGAAGGTGCATTGTCCTGAAGTCACGTGTGACCTGTCACCTGGTAAGAAGACTGTAACAATGACTAAAAAAGTGCACGTGCACTCTGTACTATAGATCTACATTTGTACGGTGAATTGGGTTATGTTTACCAGGATGGTTGGGACGATGGACTGTGCTATAGACCTAGTTAGGCTAGTAATTTGTTTCTTAGCCTTGCCATCCGACCTGCTGACAGGACAGACTAGAGAATTCTCAAGAGGAGTACTCAGACAATATCACGTCGTAGCCGCATATAGTCTACATTAAATACAATTAATATTGCTGATTCCGTATTTTTTAGATAGACTCTACAGTAGTGTAAATTAAACGGGAAGATTTTTGGGCAGTGGATGACAGGACAGAGTCTGGAAGAGGACTCAGGCAATATGACGTCGTAGCACCATATACATTAAATTCAAATAATATTGCTTATTCCGTATTTTAGGTAGACTCTAGTGTAAAGTAAACGATATTTTTGGGCAGTGGATGAGCAGAAAACCGAAGGTTTTGAACATGTTCAAGAAGGGCAGATAATTACGGAATAAGCTGCTATTTAATGATGAGGCTGCGGCGTGATATAGCCGAGGACTCATTTAATGTGTAGCTTACGGTTAGGAGAGGTATATAAATTAATGTAGCTGTGTAACTAAAGAAATATGAAATACCATTGAGTTTGACAACTCAGCGTCCATAGAAGCAGCGGCTGACAGGTGCTTGAAAGACTGTGTATCGAAAATATACAACAAAAGTATGGGTTGAAAAAACAGTTTCTGAAACCAGTCGGTGCTTGAAAGACTGTGTATCGAAAATATACAACAAAAGTATGGGTTGAAAAAACAGTTTCTGAAACCAGTCAAAATAGTCGATGCGTTCGTAGTTGCCGAGCATGTCCGGAAATTGTCGAAGGTTGGCCAATTGAGTATTATTTTTAAGTTAATTTTCCATCTGCAGCTTATTAAAAACTGTATTAGGTTGAAGTGAACATCTATTTTAGTTTTGAATGTAAGCATAGAGAAACTGCAAGTTTTTTTTAATTTATTTAATAAATCTCGCGTA
>JBEVXV010001137.1:0-4834 GCA_040505915.1 Sedimenticola sp.
GAAAGTGAAGATACAAGAAGCACATCAACCCCCGTTAAAGATACGGACCTCTCCATCCTATAGTATGCACGCAGACAGCCCAGACCAGGCAAAGAAACCCAATGACCCTGGCACTCATGAGCAAAACCCAATACCTGAACCGGCAAACTCCGACCGTAGACCTGATAAAGGGCAAAAAAATGTAACTGATGGGCAAAAATCAAAACCAAAAAGGAAAACAACTCAAAAGCTTGAAGAAGACGAGCAACTTACCCTAGCTAAATCGCTAATTAACAATTTAGAAAGGAAGCTGAATGATATGGAGAATACAAATAAAATCCTCAAAACAGAACTAAATGCAATGACCAGCCAACCCTCCCATATAACTCCTCATAATCATGGTTTCGAACCTGTTGTCAATCATCTTCCGAATGCACAGATTGGTAGCCAGTCTAACATAGAGAGGGAAATGATCTTGACGAAAGAAAGGATACAGCTCTTAGAAATGGAAAACTTGAAGCAAAGATTGAATGCTCTCGAGTCCACTGTACACAAAGCTAGAGAATACCAATCCTTTCATCCTGCTGCACCGATGGTACAACAACCACCCCCAGCGATGGGAAACCCAATTACCCACTCCCAGTATGGCCCAATGTACTATAATCCTGTGCAACATCTGCAATATCATCAACCGCCGAGAGCACACTATCACCACATGAATCCTCAACAACCGACAAACTTACTCCACTACCCGCCGGTACACTTTCCAACAAATCCATACATACAGAGGCACCCACTTGTGCAGACAGGGTTTAGGCACCCTCCAGGACAACACCTGTACCGACAGGCACCCATGGATGCAAACCATCGTATACAACAACAACAACAAAATCCCCAACCAAACAACAACCAGAAGGCAAATGGCTGTAGTGGAAATACTGCAACTAAGAAACCTAATGAGCAAACGACTCCACCCCGGCCCATGCATCCCAGGACAGAAACTGATGAACCACCGACTGACATCATAGTTATTGACAGCGCCACAGAAACGGAGCAGAGCAGCATACTAGGTGATCATAGAAACGAAAATAAATCACAATCTGAATCAATTAGGCAAAAGTCTATAATTAACCTGGCAAGGGACGCCACTCCAGAAAATGTGGAATCACCACAAGAAACCAATAGTAAGGGTGAGCATACAAAGCCTTTTTTATGCAGCGGCCGAGTCTCCCAACTGACTTGGAGAATGTAAAGCAACTTAAAATTGCATCGCTGAATGTAAAAAATGTGGAAACTAACAAACATTATTTAACAAAACTATTGGAAAATAACGACGTAGTATGCCTGCAAGAAACCTGGCTCTTCACCTATCAACTTGGGCAGTTAAGTGAACTAGACAAAAACTATGACAGCCACGGTAAAGCTGTAGACGATAACGATCCAATTCCTCCAGTCCAGAAGCCAAGGGGGTATGGTGGTGTCGCAAACTTAACAAGGAACAATATCGACACTAAATTCAGAAAATGCACTGAGGGCAGTAATCGGATAATTATTACTGAAATAGTTTCAGAGCCGTTAATATGTCTGTGCAACGTATACATGCCATCCCGAAACTCAAGAGGCAATTACTCGTATAAAGAAACTCTCGAAGAATTGGAGGAGATAATCACAAAATATGAACAGACTCATGCAATAATCGTAATCGGAGATATGAATGCATCACTAGCCACCAGGGCAGGAAATGTTCATGATAAAATGTTCAATCAATTATGTATGGACAAAAAACTCTCTAGTCTTCAAGTGGGTACCCCAACATTTTACCATGAAAATGGGAGGGACTGCGCCGAATTGGACTACATTCTCTGCTGTAACAAAGCAAGGCTCATAGTAGAACATGTTTGGGTTGAGACTGATGAAAAATCCTCTAGTAACACCTCAGATCATAAAGCGGTCGCGGCAGTTTTGAAAGTCCGGGTAAAACCAAATGAAAAGAAAACCGTAATGCAAAAAACAAAACCTAAGTGGGATAAGTGTAGCAAACCAGATTATCTGGAGTACATCGAAAACACACTCAGACCATTTAAGGAACCAAACAGTGAACTAGACCTACTCCAAGAAATTGGCCACTTCTCAGCAACCCTAAAAGGAGCAACTCGTCATAGCATCCCAAATCATAAAACCCACATCAAAAGAAAACCAAACACTACACGAGTCTGGAGCCAAAACATTGATGAGGCTTTAAAGGCGTCTAAGAAGGCCTGGTGGAGATGGAGACTTGCGGGTAAACCAACTTCGTCAAAACACCCAACCGTAAAGCAACGAGTAGAAGCAAAAAGAACCCTACGGAAAGAACAGCGAAGACTGGCGAGCAGAAAGAAGACAGAAAAAATTGAATCTATCATGAACTCTAGAGATAACTCCAAACGATTTCACACATTAGTCAAACAGCAACGGAAATCCTCTCAAACTGCAATCAAAGTACTTAAGGTAAATGATCAAACACTGGAGACCGACGAAGAAATATCCAGAGGCTGGGCATCCCACTTCCAAATGCTAGCAAATGACCTATCAAACGAACATTTCGATGACACACTAAAGCAAACATTTAAAGATGACGTAGGACACATCCAGAAAACGTGTGAAACACTTGACACAGAATGTGAACCCATTAGAGATGATGAGATCATAAATGCGCTTAAGAAACTTAACACAAACAAAGCTGCGGACACCATGGATCTAACAAGCGAGCATTTGAAACTTGCCGGCAGTAAAGGTACAATGTTCCTCAAAGATCTCCTAAATCATATCATTAAGGAAAAACACATATCACCAATCCTCAAGGAAGGGCTGTTAACTCCAGTATTCAAAAAAGGAGACCCAGAAAACCCCTCAAATTATCGAGGCATCACCGTTACGTCAGTCATAATGAAGGTCTTGGAGCATATACTAAACCAAAGGCACAATCTTATACTGGATCAGACACAGTCAAAACTACAAAAAGGCTTTACCTCCGGGCAGTCCTCTATGAACGCGGCACTCATACTTTCCGAGACTATCGCCGAAGCAAAAAACAATAAGAAACCAATCCTGTTAACAACACTAGATGCGCAAAAGGCCTTTGACGTAGTACACCACAACTCCCTACTCCGAAAGCTGTACTTAGATGGAATACAGGGTGATGACTGGCTGCTGTTACAGCACATGTATACAGACCTAACTTCTGTGGTCAGGTGGGAAAATACACTCTCAAGCCCGGTTATCATTAGGCAAGGAGTTAGACAGGGTGGAGTATTATCGACTGCACACTACAAAAGATACAATAATTTAACCCACTTCTAATACAGATTGAGGAAACATTCACTGGGGCAACTATTGGATACATAAACATCCCTCATGTTACCTGCGCTGATGATCTAGCTCTGATCAGCCACAAGCCAAACGAGATGCAAACTATGATCAATGGAGTGGAAGACTTTGCTAAAAGAGAAAGATACTGTATCAACCCTTCAAAAAGTAATGTATTATGTTATAAAAACACATCCAAAGGAGCAATCCATGAACCCAAATACTTTATGACTGGAAATGAGCTCAGAAAAGCCTCCACGACAATGCATCTTGGGATACAACGATCTACCACGAATACTCCTGATATAGAAGGCAAAATCTCACTGGCACGGAAAGCTGCGTATGCACTAATGGGAGCTGGATTTCACAGTGGGAACGGGCTAAAGCATGAAACCTGCGCGCGACTATGGATCTCTGAGGTTGTACCGCGGTTAATTTACGGTTTGGAAGTAATGGATTTAAGAGCCAAAGGTATCACGGAATTGGAACTCTTCCAACGAAAAAATATGAAACAACTACAAGGCCTCCCAAGTAAAACCCCAAACTCAATCTCGATAGCAATGTTAGGATTACTACCAGTCGAGTCCGCAGTGCACAAGAATATGCTCTCTCTCTTTGGAAACATAATTAGGAATAAAGATAGTGTATAGTACAGGATAGCTGAAAGGCAACTGGCTATGAAATCAGGGCACGAACGTAGCTGGTTCAACAAAATAAAAGAGGTATTAAGCAAATATGATCTACCAACTGCATATCAGCTTATGGTCAACCCCCCTACGAAACTGGAATGGAAATGTATGGTGAAGAAAGCACTGAGACAAAAAGTAGAAGCTCAATGGCACCAAGACATAACAGAAAAAACGTCCTTGAAGTACGTAAACACGAAGGCCCTAAATGTAGGCAAAACACATCCTGTATGGGGAACCGTCCGTGATAATGTACACGACAGTAAACGTGCACAGCTGAAATGCAGGATGCTGACAGGAACCTACAATCTCCAAAGTAACCGAGCAGTCTTCAACCAGCATAGTGTTGATCCCACCTGTAGAATGTGTAAAAATGAACCAGAGACCAGACAGCACTTCATAGCTGAATGCCAGTACTTCGAAAGTGAAAGGGTTGCCCTCCAGAGCAAAATTATAGACATTATGAACAAACATAACATCGATATAACAAACCCTGAAATCTTTACACAAATAACATTGGACTGTAGTCGCCTGATAACAAATCACACTGAAATTCAAAATATTGAACTGCACAGTAGGTCGTACATCCATGCGATCCATTATAAACGCGTCCGTCTGCTGACTGAAATCGAAAGGCAACACGGTTTCGGGAGTTGTGGATGATAGATGGTCCTCTAGTGATCTCCAGGAAAGTGTAAATAAGGGGTGCATGAGGGGGGAAACAATGTGTAAATAGTGATTCAACATTCAACGTTTAAACATTGACGTCGCAAGACGGTGCGCCGACAAATCAACGGCGGAGCCCTACGAGATAACAACAACAA
>JBEVXV010001138.1:0-2970 GCA_040505915.1 Sedimenticola sp.
CTGGCCACTCCATATTGCCACTGTGAGAGAATCGATGAAAATATTCACAGTGTTTGATTGTATCAACTACCTTAGGTATGCATCATGGTACCTTGAGAGGATTGAAGTTATGGAAGTTGAACAACCCATGCTGTTTCGCCGCTTCATGATGGGTCAGTTTGTGATCCAAGACAGAGAGGGGGGGTAAATTCAGTGCCGTCTCACCTGACATGAAACTCGAGCAGACCATCAACAGATCTGAGAAAGGTCCGGGTGGACATGTGATTGTGGGCAGCTCGGGTGATCCATCAATAGTGGCCGAGTTCGAACTCCTGTTTCACGAGATTACAGGAATCACCAACCTCTTCAACCATCTGACCAATGCTGGGTTGATGGCACACCTTGATGCGACAGTTCTACATCATGAGCTCCGTGGCCGAAAGGCACTTGTCTTTGATAAAAACGTATCACGATTACTGGATTTCATCTCACAGCGTCAGAATCCATTTGCAGTGACCACAATAAATGTTTCATTACATAACATCGTGACGCACCAGATGGTTGCTACAGAAGTGAAGGCTAGGCTGCTCAGTGCATTTGAAATTGGAGAGAAAATATATCAGGGATACCGGAATGAGCGATTTGTTCTGAAGACAGTCAAGTTGTCTGGCACTATTTCTAAGGTTAAGCTCCCACGTTTTGACACACAGGCAGCCGCCGGGCAGTACCCGACAGGTAAACCCAAGAAACCAGTCATCACTACTAAACAACTTGCTGCTAGTGTACGTACTGTTGAGATAGCTAAGCAACGAGGTTACACAATTGAGCAAGTCCTGAGTCATGACCTTTTCGACACCAGCCCACTGTTTGATGGAGATCCCACATTTCCTCGCTGTACCAAGCCAGAAAAGTCACAACTTGAAGCTGAACTTGAAAAGCACTTATTTCCGAAAGATTCTGAGTTAAATCCTTCACAGATGAAAACTGATGTTGTTCTTGACTTCATGTCTAAAATTAGACAATATCCAAACCTGTCGATCTTTCAATATTTCGGCCAAGCCATTGACACTGTCCTCAACTATGCAAGGAGCATCTGTCAATCTGAATGTACCCACCTTTTCTTCGACTCTTACTGCGAGCTGTCAGTCAAGGAAGGAGAGAGAGGGCGACGGGCAGAAGAAGCCGGTGGCACGATCGATGTAGTAGCCATCACAGAGGCAGTCCCTATACCACAGCAAATGGGGAAGTTCTGGGCTAGTTCCAAAAATAAGGAAAGCATCCAAATCGTCACAAGAAACATGGCTCTAAGGGATCACAGTAACATTGTTGTCAGTGGAATGGTAGTGAACAATAAAGTTATGAACGCACAGTTTCAAGCAGAACCTGGATCAGCTATTGATGTGCCCACTTGTTCTAGCTGCCAAGAGGAAGCAGACTGCATGCTGATTTCACACATAGCATGGAGCGTAGAGAGAGGATGTGATAGAGTTGTGGTCATATCCAATGACACAGATAGTATTGCGCTCATCCTGCGATACATGACAGTCTTCAAAACCAAAGGTCTCAAAGAGCTGTGGATTGAATATGGAACAGGAGAGCACAGACGAAAGATACCACTACACACACTCCATGTCAGGCTAGGAGCAGATACCTGTAGTATCCTCATCAAAGCTCATGTTCTCTCTGGTGACGACGCCGTCAGTAAAGTTGGCACAAAACATGCCGCTCTTGTTTGCCAGCCCATGTCCCTGACCAACTTTGCAGAAACCAATTCACTGGCTGAGGCTGACATCCGTGTTGTTGAACAATACCTCGTTCGACTTTGGGCAGGTGCTCGCTCAAGCACAACCGTTGACACATTCGATAAACTGCGATATGATTGCTATCTGAAAGGTAAATCTCTAAATGAGTTACCTCCAACTTCCTCAGTCATTTGTGGTCATATACGGAGATGTTTCTTTGTGATAAGAAATGCCATCACACTCCTAGAAGCAAACCATGACAGTCTGGACCCCAAAGATTTCGGTTGGACCAACGAGAGTGGTGTTCTCGTCCCCGAAAGATTTCTCTATCACCTCCCACCTAACATTCTCGTGCTATGCCAATGCACTGGTAAATGTGACAGGAGGTGTAAGTGCAGATCCAATGACTCAAACTGTGTTCACTTTTGTCACAAAGGAAATGAAATATGTGTAAACAAGCATTAATTGTTGCGAGGTTGTTGTACGCCACCTCGTTTAACATCAGAAATGTCATTACATCTTGTAATAATGCAATGTTAAACACATTTTCACAGAGTTTTAGTCTCTCCAAACACATGCGTATACATACTGGAGAACAGCCGTTTACTTGTGAATATGTGACAGGTCATTTTCACACAGTTCTAATCTCTCCACACACATGCGTATACATACTGGAGACCAGCCGTTTACTTGTGAAATATGTGACAATAAAGCACTGTGTTCAATACACCATGTTTGTTCTACTTCATTTAATCATTTAAGACATCAAACAGACAATTCAACACATTCTATACCTACTTTTACAGTCAGTCCAAAATAACCGTTTTTCACTATAGCTGTTGGCCACCATATTGATTTTTGAGGTCTCTCGTCACTGGAAATGAGAAAATGATGGTAAAAATGAATTCCTCGACCTGAAATTAGTACAAAACGATATATTACACATGATTATATGCCAGTTTGATCCGAAACGAAAAAAATAATTTGGCCGATGGCGGCCATTTTGAAAATGGTCCCCAGCAGAGTAATGTCCCACTGTTCCGATATCTACCCTGGTCAATTATGTGGGGCAATGGTCCTGTTACTGAAATCCGTTGAGAAATATAGGGTACATCTTAATGTATACGGGTCTTCATATCAGGGACAGGACTATTACGGTCAAATGACTTCGTGCAATATTTGAACCTCGCACACCTGCGAGATAGCCGAATAAAACCACAAGACTATATGTGTTCATTCAACATGCTGC
>JBEVXV010001139.1:0-3387 GCA_040505915.1 Sedimenticola sp.
ACCTTGCAAGGCACCACCCTATTTTCGACTCTAGACATGGCTATGGGTTACTATCAGATCTTGATCCACCCAGATTCCCAAGATAAAACCGCATTCAATACTAAATATGGTCAGTTTGCGCATGTTAGAATGGGCATGGGCCTGTGCAATGCCCCCGCTACGTTCCAACGAGCTATCCAACTTGTGCTCAGGGGCGTTCTTTGGGAAGAAGTGTTGGCCTACCTTGATGACATAATTGTCATTGGGAAGGATTTCCATGATGCATTGAACAATCTAGGCAACCTTTTGAGCAGATTCCGGCAACACAATCTAAAACTTAAGCCCGCTAAATGCAAATTGTTGAGAAGGCAAGTACAGTTTCTTGGAAAACTGATAACAGAAAATGGGGTCAGTATTGCACCCTCAAAGATGAATGCTGTCAAAGATTGGCCTATACCCACAAACCAAAAAGAGCTACAATCCTTCTTAGGGTTCGTAAACTACCATAGGGACCATATAAAACACTTCGCAGAGATCGCTGGGCCACTATATGACCTATCCACCATCAAAGGACCTATAGTGCTGACAGATGAACATTTGACAGCATTCCATAACCTCAAACATGCAATCACGACATCCCCTTGCCTGTCATTTCCCACACCAGATGGTCTATTCGTACTAGATGTAGATGCCTCCTACTTCACCCTAGGTGCCGAGTTATCCCAAATTCAAGATGGTGTCGTTAAGCCCATTTGCTATGCCAGCAATACCTTGCTAAAAGTGCAACAGAATTACTGCACTACACGTAAGGAATTGCTGAGTGTAGTGAAATTCTGTAGGCAGTTTCGACATTACCTGTTAGGGCGCCGATTCCTTCTCCGTACCGACCATAACAGCCTGGTCTGGCTCACAAGGTTCAAGGACATTCAAGGTCAGCTTGCTCGGTGGGTGGAGGAGCTGTCACAATATGACATGGAGATCTTGCATAGACCAGGCAAGAACCATCAAAACTGTGACGCTCTTTCCAGGATCCCAGACATGTTGGCACCTTGCGACTGTTATAACGCAGGTATGTCCTTGGAATCGCTCCCGTGTGGTGGGTGCTCTTATTGTACCAGGGCTCACAATCAATGGAGTCGTTTCTGCGAGGACGTGGACGATGTCGTTCCCTTGGCAGTAAGAACCGTCACCACCTCCAATAATTTGGACCAATCACCAACACCTGAGCCCCTGCCAGTCCCACCCTCTGATATCGGTGAGGACCCCATATCCGATAGCCAACACACCAATATTCCCTCACCCGATTCCACCATACCCAACTGGCTTGAAACTTACTCCCCCACTCAACTTCGCACAATACAGGCGCAGGACCCCGATATTTCTCTGATTGTTCAGTGGCTGGAAAACAGCTTAGAACCTTCAATTAGGGAGCTGCGATTAACCAGCCCAGCAACCCGTGCCTACTGGTTGTGCAGAGACCACCTACACCTAAATGACGGTGTCCTGTATTATCGGTGGGTGGAGGGAGGAACCCGGAGTGCCCCAGTCTCATTAATGGTTGTCCCTGAGGGTCTTAAAAACCAAATCCTGTTTCTCTGTCACGATGCTAGACATGCCGGCCACCTGGGCATACAAAAAACTGTCATTAGGTTAAAACGCAGTTTTTATTGGTACGGTATGTCTCGGGATGGCAGAGACTATGTTACGGCCTGTTCCAGCTGCAACCGACACAAAAAGGCTAATCGAACACCCAGGGCCCCATTACGTGCCTTCCATGCAGGATTCCCCATGGAAAGGGTTCACATGGACATTCTTGGCCCCTTCACCACCAGTAGTTCAGGGAATAAATACATACTCATGGTCATCTGTCAGTTCTCCAAATGGCTCGACATGATAGCTATCCCTGATCAAACAGCTGAGCGAGTCGCCAAAGAATTCCTGGCACGAGTTGTATCCTACTTTGGTTGTCCCTTGGAAATATTCACGGACCAAGGGTCCAACTTTCAAAGTAATCTCTTCACTGCTTTTTGTGAGTTACTGGAAGTCACCAAAACCCGGACAACCCCATACAGACCATCTGGTAACGGACAAGTGGAACGGTACAACCGTGTAGTGTTACAGATGGTCCGTTGCTATATCCAAGGTAAAACCAAGGAGTGGGACGCAG
The DNA here is from genome assembly GCA_040505915.1 of Sedimenticola sp. GTDB lineage: Bacteria > Pseudomonadota > Gammaproteobacteria > Chromatiales > Chromatiaceae > Vondammii. The sequence goes on from JBEVXV010001139.1 coordinate 2,147, forward strand.
ACCTTCACTTACTTGCCATGGCTCTGCGTTCCACAGTTCACAGACAAACTGGGTTTACACCCAACAGACTCATGTTAGGCCGTGAAGTCATCCAACCAATTGATCTACTGCTGGGTATCGGGGCAGAACAACTGAAACGCTATGAGCCCTATGCATGGATCAAACACCTTGCACAGCAAACTGCATCAGCCCACCAAATTGCTAGAGAACATTTGAACAGTGCACAGTTAAGACAAAAACGTGATTACGACCTCAGACTACTAGAGCACACTTACGAGGTAGGTGACTTGGTCTACAAACGTGATTCTTCCACCAAAGTAGGCATCAGTGCCAAACTCCGCTCACCCTGGATGGGACCCTATGTAGTGGTGGGATGTAATCCACCATTGTACCAGGTCTCGGACAGAAAAAAGGATTACATCCTGCATCACGACCGTCTAAAACTCTGTCGGGATGGTCACATCCCGATATGGACCCGAAGAAAACGCCACACCCTCACTGCCATGCCACCACACCCGGGTGATTTTGAGGAAAATGTAGAGACGGTGGATTTGGACGCCACCCTGCCATATGTCGGTGGGGAACCCGATTCGATGTCGGAAAATGAACTGTTCCCCTCATTTCCAGAGGGGGTGGACACCACCCATGACTTCGACTCTTCAGTTACCCCGCCTGCAGGAGGCTTGTCTCTGCCAACAGGGAATTCAGTTTCGGAACCGCTGGTTGTCAGCGACTCCGAGATCACTGATCGGGGAGACATGCCTTCTGACGGTGGAGTGGGCTTGGATGTTGTCCACTCCAGGTCTGGTCGGCGTGTAAATCGGCCGTCTCGTTTCCTTGATTAAAGTGTAACAGAAAATAGGTAGAAATGCTATAGAAAAAAAAAGAAAAAAAAACAATCATAAAATATGTAGAAACACTATAAAAAAGACACATTAAAAATGACAGATAAAAAATATATAATATAGGAATATAGTAAACTGTGTACGGTAATTGTAATATCCTTAAAAATCTCTTTACTTCCTTTTGAGACAACCATACTTCCTACATGCATGCCCACACGACCAAGACTTTGGTTGCTGGCATTATTAACGTATGATCTTGGCATTCTGTCGTTTTTATTGCGGGGTCAGGTCACCAAACTACTTAGCGAGGGCAAATTTGCACCAGTTGCCGTTTTTAAACATTATAAATCCATTTGATTAGCTGTGTCAACATAGCCACTTTTTAAATTGTGTAGA
>JBEVXV010001140.1:0-4566 GCA_040505915.1 Sedimenticola sp.
ACGGTTGCACTATGAAATGATACGCGTCTGCCTATACCACCAGGTGCAGTGTAAGGACCTTATACTGTTGAGCGAGTGTCATCTGTGTGGTATTGTGCGATTGTCAGAGGTTGGTGCAAATAGTGTTAGATTATAAGGGGTGCACGCTTGGGTGTTTCCCGGATGTAAACAAATAAATGTCGGAACCCAGATTGAGTTTCTCTGTTATAAACTCCAAGTTATTACAAGTGGCGACGAGATAAATACGTGATGGCTAGCGTGGGGGGAAATAGGAGAGTTTTGCGAAGGGACTGAAACGTTTTCCTGTTACACGGAGCGGTTGGAACAGTTTATAGAAGCGAACGAAGTTGCGAACGATAAACTCGTCCCAGTATTCCTGTCTGTAATCGGACCAAAGGCTTATGGCATCCTCCGTAATTTGGTATCCCCGGCCCTGCCTAAAGAGAAAAGCTACGCTGAGCTAGTTAAGGTCTTAGGAGACCACTATGAACCGAAACCCCTGGTCATCTCTGAAAGGTTTGGATTTTACAAACGAAACCAACGAGAGGGTGAATGTGTCGCTGACTACGTTGTCGAATTAAAGAGGCTATCCTCACGGTGCGAGTTTGGGACATTTCTAGAAGAGGCATTACGGGACAGATTTGTATGCGGATTGCAAAATGAAAGTACTCAAAAGAAATTGCTAGCAGAACGTGATTTAACTTTTGAGAAGTCCATACAAATTGGGACGGCTATGGAAATGGCAGAGAAAGGAACAGAGCAATTGCAACCAGAAATGCCAGAATGTGCCCCTGTGAATGTGGTGAAGCCGAAAGCAAATTGGACGCGGTCTAAGTGGAGTGGTCCAAGGGGCGGTGACACAGCAGGAAGTCGAACAAACTCGCGCGGTTCGAGAACTGTTACCGAGTGTTTTCGGTGTGGCAACAATCATAACCCTGACTTTTGTCGGTTCAAAACAAGTAAATGTTTTGCGTGTAATAAAATTGGTCACGTGGCTAGAAAATGTCCAAATACTCAGAATGTTAGGTCGGTCGAGGAAACCGGAAATGACAGTGAAAGTGAACCACTTTATTCTGTTTATATGCACAATACAGAGAAAACAAAGGGCCATCTGGTCACCATGAAAGTCGGAGAAGAAAATATGAACTTTGAAGTTGATACAGGTAGTGCAGTGTCAATAATACCAGTGTCGGTGTATAAAACCCACTTGTCAGAGTATAAAATACAGAATACATCAATGACATTGAAGGGCTACTCTGGGACAAGAATAAAGATTGTTGGCACAGTTGATGTTCCAGTTACTCATTATGGACAGAGTAAGATTCTACCACTGATCATAGCTGAGGACAAAGGGCCATGCCTTGTGGGGCGTGATTGGTTGGACAAGCTGATCCTGGACTGGAGGAGTGTGTTTTCGGTACAGCGGGTATATGCCGTTGACGAGTTATTATTAGACTTTCCAGAAATATTTGATGAGGCGGTAAGCGGAATTAAAAACTTCAAGGCTCAGATCCGCGTGAAAGATGGGGCGCAGCCAATATTCCACAAGGCAAGACCAGTGCCTTATTCATTGAAAGGTCAAGTAGAAAAAGAACTGCATCGTCTAGAGAAGGAAGGCATCATTTCCAAGGTAGAGCACAGTGACTGGGCAGCGCCCATAGTGGTTGTACCGAAATCAGATGGGTCAATACGAATTTGCGGGGACTATAAAGTAACAGTTAATAGGACTGTCCCTGATGAACCGTATCCTATTCCAAATACCGACGACTTGTTCGCGACACTGGCAGGGGGAGAGAAGTTTACAAAACTTGACTTATCTCATGCATATTCACAATTGGAGTTGGACTCTAATTCAATGGAATATCTAACGGTGAATACTCATGTAGGGTTGTACCAGTTCAACCGGTTGGCTTATGGGGTAAGCTCGGCACCTGCGATTTTCCAAGGGGTTATGGATAGGGTTTTGAATGGTATTGAAGGGGTGGTGTGCAGAATAGACGACATATTGATCACGGCTCCAAGTGACGAAGAACACATCAAGAGGTTAACCGAGGTACTAAACCGGTTGAAAACACACAATATCAAGTTGAAGAAGGAAAAGTGCACATTTATGAATGATAGAGTGACATATATGGGACATGTGATTGATAAAGAAGGCATACACCCGACTAATGAGAAAGTACAGGCAATACAGAATGCTCCGACACCAACAAATGTGACAGAGTTGAAGTCATATTTAGGACTCCTAAATTACTACGGGGCATTTCTGCCAGATCTGTCAACGATTTTGGAACCGCTACATAAATTGCTGAGGAAGAATGCCCGATGGGCTTGGGACAAGGATTGCGAAAATTCCTTTGTAAAGACAAAAGAACTAGTACTGAAGTGTGATCTGTTAGTGCACTATGATAGCGATAAACCTCTCAAACTTGCATGTGATGCTAGTGCGTATGGTGTTGGTTGTGTTCTAAGTCACATAATAGATGGAGAAGAGAGGCCAATCGCCTTTGGATCCAGAACTATGACAAGTAGTGAGAAAAATTATTCTCAGTTAGAACGCGAAGCTCTGGCAATCATCTATGGTGTGAAGAAATTTCATAAATACTTATATGGACGGCGATTCGTCCTGGTGACTGACAATAAGCCATTGTCTACAATACTTGGGCCAAAGAAGGGAGTACCTACGTTGGCAGCAGCGCGTTTACAGAGATGGGCTTTGATATTGTCGGCATACGACTATGAAATTGAATGTCGTAAATCAGCTGATCATTCAAATTGTGATTCACTGTCGCGATTGCCATTGGAACAACGTTGGCCAGATGAAAATACAGACTTTGAAGATAGTAAGGATGAGGACTGGGAAGTGTATTTCGCGGTTAGAAATGATGGAGTTCCAATCAGTAGTCGAGAAGTCGCTTCAGCAACGCGAACAGACCCGATTTTGTCGCGAGTATATTCATATACTATGAATGGCTGGCCATCTTATGTAAAGGATCCGGAATTAAAACCATATTTTGTCAGACGGTCTGAATTGAGTACTGACCACGGTGTTGTGCTTTGGGGAATGCGTGTTGTGATCCCGACAAAATTGCGCGCTGGTGTTCTGGCTGAGTTACACGAGGAACACATAGGTATGTCGCGAATGAAGTCATTGGCCCGGTCGTACGTTTGGTGGCCAAATATGGACACACAAATAGAGGACGTGGTGAGTCATTGTCAGGTGTGCCAATCGGTAAGGAAATCAGCACAGCCCGCGCCACTGATGCCATGGGAATATGCGTCGCGACCATGGCAACGAATACATGTGGACTTCGCGAGCTTCAAACAACAGTCATTTTTAGTGGTGACAGATAGCTACAGTAAGTGGCTTGAGGTGGTCCCAATGAAATCGACAACTAGCGAGAGAACTGTCGAGGAGTTAAGAAGTATGTGTGCCTCCTGGGGTATTCCGGAAGTGATCGTATCAGATAACGGACCCCAGTTTATTTCTGCAGAGTTCCGGGAGTTTACTCGAAGGAATGGAATTAGACATAAATTGATTCCTCCATGGCATCCTAGCTCGAACGGGGCAGCGGAACGTGCGGTACAAGTTCTCAAGCAAGCACTAAAAACTCAAGTCGTTGATGTCGGTAACAGTAATTTGTCGCTTCGACATAGACTCGCACGATTTCTGTTCAAATATCGTACAGTCCCACATACGGTTACGGGGGAGAGTCCTTCATCACTGTTTATGAAACGGGAATTGAGATCTCGATTGACTCTATTACGACCGAACCAAGCAGAGAACATTCATGCCAAACAAAAAACATTGGATGCTAGTCATATGGAACGTAAGGGGAGGGCATATGTTGTGGGTGATACTGTCAGTGTTAAGAAATATAGTCAGGGGGGAAAGTGGGTCTGGGAATCAGGGGTGGTCAGGAAGGTTATGGGCCCACTTACGTATTTGGTTGATGTTGGATACAGAAATCGGTTCTGTCATGTTAATCAGATGTTGAAATCTAAAGTGATGTTGCCAGCAGTTCGAACTGCTGACACACAGATACATGTGCCATCAGTGGAGTCGGGAAAGGATGGTGGGTGTAGCACCCCCATCACTAGGTCAACATCCGCTGATGATGCATGTAATATGGGTACTGATGGAATCATGGCAGATACCAGGGAATGGGAAATGGGACCTCAGCTGTCACAACTTCAAGGGTCAGTAAGTGACAATAACCAAGGTCCATTAAGAACACCACAGCCCAGCCCAGTAAGGGCACCACAACAGGTCGAAAGTCCGGTTACAGCTGAGGTTGGTAGGCGGTACCCGACTAGGAATAGGAAGCCAATCGTTAAAATGAGCCTGTAATCGTTCTATGTTAATTTGGGTGGTCGTCATACAGACATGCATGTTTTAGTTATAAAACATTTATGTGTGTTATGAACATTACCCGGTAATCTCACAGTTGTTCTTGTTTAGGGGGTTCGTAAATTACTAAATGTTTTGAATCACAAAGAAACGGTTATGTACAGGTGGTGGTCCCCAATTGGGGCGGGTGGATGTAGTATTGTGCGATTGTCAGT
>JBEVXV010001141.1:0-5767 GCA_040505915.1 Sedimenticola sp.
TAGGCGGGAAATGACCGGTGGGATCAGACTGCGTGGGCTGCACAAGGTGATCCGGGTCGACACTTTACGCAGATGCCACATTGTTGGTTTCCTCGCGACGCGGCTCATTTGCATTATCAACGAGTACTCAGCTAAGATGGAGGTATGTGTGGCTTTGTGTGCTACTGGAGGTATGTGTGGCATTGTGTGCTACTGGAGGTATGTGTGACATTGTGTGCTACTGGAGGTATGTGTGGCTTTGTGTGCTACTGGAGGTATGTGTGGCATTGTGTGCTACTGGAGGTATGTGTGGCATTGTGTGCTACTGAGTGTTCTGTAATACTTTTTTTATCATGTTTATAAACAATAAATTGGAAAAATATTTAGGCAATGCCATAGAGATATTCTTTCCCAACACGTAGGGAATTGAATTTCCTAACATGACACATTTTGGAATGAGACAACATTTGGACAACTAGGCAAACATGGTTGTGCAAACACACCTTTTTCTGCACAATCCCATATTTCAACTTTGGCATATCACAAAAACTAAAGCTCTGGAACCGCCATTCGTCACTGAAGTTCTGCATTGGGCCTCCGAATATCAACGTCTTTAGAGCCTGCAAGCATAAGTTCACTACTTGTTCACTGTTTCAGTCTGAATGTATACATTCTTTTTTTGATGATCAACACTTCTTGTTTGAACATTTTTTTTTTCATTTTCATTACTAATTTGTCAGTATTGTATTACACCTCACAGAATCAGATATGTATATACAAACTACTAAGATTTAGTATATTTACAAGCATAGTATGACAGACATTAAGTATCAAATGAATCAAACATTGTAATGATACATGTATATATTTTAATCAGCACTACCTTGTCTCTGCTTTAATCGTTCATCCAACATGATAACACTAATTACGATACTGTCCTCCTTCATCGTCGTCATCATCTTCAGTTTCGAATTCGGCATGTACATTTTCATCTTCTACAGCCTGATTACCACAGTTCTTTGCCTTACACATCTGTGTGCATTTGAGGCCATGTACCATACACGGGCATACATTCTCATGGCATGAGCGCGTGCAGCTACAACTCATCAACTCAAGGACTGCTGATGGCGCTGGTGACCCAGTCATCCAGTGAATCTCCAAGCTACCATCATTCTGAACCCATCCATGCTTTTCTGGATTGGGTACTTTTGGGTCACCATGTAGACACCGCTTCCAGATAGCAGCTTGGTAGTTGGCGCGTTTGGAATGCTGGACTAAGCAATCCCTACATGGGGGTAATTGTGCAGACACAACTTCGCCTTTTCTTGCACAGAACAGTTGATAACGACATTCATTGACATCGCGTGTAGTTAGTTTGGTCATATACATATGACATGTGAATGCCTCTAGCTGCATCAATACATCCGACGACATGTCCCATGACTGACCGAGACTAGCAAAGCATTGCTGATATCTGCTATCTTTCTTCAGTAGCTTGAGTGCTCCTAACTTTCCTTTTCCGGAAAATGCACTAACCGTGTCGCACCCAGTGAATGAATGTAACCCTAAAATTGATGCACACATTTCGTCACCTAGGCTCCGAGCTACTTTGCTGATGTCTATGAATTTTTGGCGAGCATGTGTACCAATCTTTTGGTACAATGGACACGATATAGCATTCTCACAAGCGATTGCCAGCACAAGTATATCTGTATCATCAGCTGAGATTATGACTGCATCGCATGTGCTTCGTGCAGCGTGTGCAGCATGCAGGAGGATGCGAGTGTCTGCTTCCTCTTGCGTTGATTCTAAGTCATCGACCTCTTCGCAGGTGGCCTGTGTAATTCTGAAGCAATGTGTTTCACATGTGACATACAGTTCTTTATCCCCAATACGACGTCTACATTCCTGGTTTTTCCATTCTTCCACTATGAATCTGATCAGGCTGCGTTTGTTGAATTCACTGCTTAGAAGCTTTCTCCATTGGCGTATCGTATGACCCGCGGCTATGTTCTTGTAGTGAATGTTACTGCTCGAGCTCCGGTTCTGTCTTTCGAAGTTTTTGATGGACACGTCTCTGTACACGTCAAATACTACGTCAATCCTTTGGCTGTCATTGCCTTCATGAAGAGCCATAGAAAGTGCACGTTTTGCAACGGTTTCGAATGTTTCGTTGTCTCCATTCATTCGCTGTATAATACTCATGCCGTCAATGATACACGCGGACGGCGATGGAATGTTTTCCGCAGAACTCACATTCTCCATCAAGGCTCTGCCAAATGTAGCTTTATTTGTCTTTCTCAATAGTCCATCTGGTGTTGCCAACGCCCATGGAATATTGCCAAGGGGATGTGCCATCACATCACGAATATCCATTTCGCGACTCTGTGCAATGAGTAACATGTGTCCGAACAAATTTCTATCTGCTTGGAGAATGAGCTCTTTTCCTTTGACTCTTCCTAATCTCTTCTTCTTATTCAATGCCGAGAAAGTCTGAAGACATTGTTTGGAAATTCTGTCATGGAATTTTACTGTTGGTGGGTTGGAGTCGAGACGATTCTCCTTGAATTTGGTGTACGCATCTTCACCAATCGCACGCGCTTTCTGAATATCCTTCACAACATTGAGTGGTGCTACCTTTCCTGAGGATATACTTACCAGGTCTGTATTATCTGCTTTCATTGGATTAATCCAGTCATGTTCTAGAATATCTTGTATCTTATCAATGTGGCTCTGGTCCGTCTGAATTCTTGTTACCTGAAGATCTACATGTGGGACCTTGCTTTCTCTTTGATGTACCATGCCGCGCAACTGTCGCAGACACATACTCCGATGTTCAGCATTCAGGTAGAACCGTCTTACAGCTGCTGGTTTTAGACTGAATCCTTTTGTACCACCAGCGGTTTGTGTGTCCTTGTTGACAGTTTCCTCTATTGCCTGATCTGCTGGAATTTTTCCAAATGAATTTCCAGAACTGCGCTGTACGGAAAAAACCCCGTTCATGAAATGGTTATATACAGCAGGATGGCTGGTAGGCAGTTGCGTCATCTGTGCATAGTAGACGGGAAGATACCTTGCATAATTGATCTTGTCGTATGCGAATACCCATGGAAGCATTGCACGGATGGCTCCAAGGTGTAACATCCAATTTCCCTCCCTCGAAGCTCGCAGCAGTCCAAGCAATATTTCCACCATATCTACATACGACATCCAAAATTCGGCCATTTCTCCGTTAGCACCACTGCGCTGGATGTCCAGAAATTCCTCAAAGCGACGGCGAATTGGGAGAACCGTCTTGTTATCTGCCACAGCTGCCATATTTGTGTCGGTCAGATCGTCAGACAAATTTCGGATACATTCCATGGCCTCATTGAATGAGGGAATGTCCGATGGGTTTGATTGTTCTAACCATGGCAGGAATTCTTTCCATGCCAATCTGAGAATTGCTTCGTATACAAGTTTGTGCACGCGAACTGCGCGGTTATATTGTCGTCCATCCATGACGGCTTGAACTGAGCCTTCGGCAACGACACCAGACTCCACACACAGTTCTCTTAGACCAGCGTCTTGGAAGCGCTTTCCTATGACTGAGAGAAAATTCATGATAGTGTGGAAATCGCCCATCCTGAGAATGATGTTTTCAAATGTATCGCTATGCTTCCACTTTATTTCGGCAGCTTTAGCGTACAATGCTTGGTCAAACACACACACAATTTCAGTCAACTGTAGTTCCTTCATGATCTGAAGTGATTGGTTGAGGATTTGAAACACCGTTGTCAGCTCGGTAGCTGGAGCATTAATGGTGGGTAAGTAGCTCACAGTATCAGGTTTGGTAGACCCTATATCTCTTGTGAGTATGTTGAACCCTGTCCAGCTGGGAGTGCACTGATTACTGAGGCGGCAAATCATCCATATCCGGTTCGTGTCAGTCGCCGTTCCAACTACACTTGTCGTGTCTACTGTTCCTGTTTGTACAGATGGAGGCCCCATCCGTTCTCCCGCATTATAGTGCGGTAAAGGAAGTTCGTCATGACTTATGGATCGACGTTTTGTCTTTGGAATGGTGGTCTTGGCTGGTGGTAGCATAGGACCAATAAATGCAGGCTGTATTGCGATTCCGTTTACACGGTGGGACGTGCCACTACCACTCAGAGTTTCTTCAAGTCTGTCGATATTGTCCCACACCAATGTTGTGAATACATGCGGATTGATATTTTCTGGCAGGTGAACATTTTGCAGGGTCTCTTTTCCGAGTTTCTGGAGACATAATGCTGTCTCAATCTGTTCTGTCATAGAATATGATACACAATGCCCAAGTCTGTTTAGCATTTGTATCAGCTCCACGTTACCAGTCAGCGTTTTCACGATAATGGGTAACAAAACGTGTTTTGGTGGGCGCTGCTTGCCACCTGTAACTGCATAAATAATGTCCTGACCATATGACTTGACCAATCTGTCTACGCGTGTATTTGACTCTTCCTTCTTCAGACCACCTATGATGTTTTGTAATAGAAATGCCAGGGTCTCTGGTATATTTACAGATCGTTCTGTCAGTGTAGACGGCTGAGGAGGCCATTCATTCTCTTCAACTTGATTGTTTATGTCTGTCCGTATTTGCAGCGCAACCGTTGCCATAAGTGATCGCAAATCTATATCAGATGCCTTACACTGATTCAGCTCAGTTCTTAACCTCACCAGCTCGATTACAAGCATGTCCCTTGACAAACTTTCGGGATACACAATCAACCTGCCTCTATCATCATTTACAAAATGTAGCGAATCAGCGAATGTCGTCTCTAACCTTCGACGTAGGTGTTTCTTAGTCGCTGGTTTGACAACATGACAGCCTAGAGCATTCATGCCTGCAACTAGTTTTGATGTGATATCACTCATTGGTATCACAGTGGGATTGGTAAATAACTCATTCCTTATGTAACTCAGACGTTCATTGTATGCAGTATTCTCTATTGTCGAATACTCGCGATCGGTATCTGTATCATTGCGCCCGTGGTCATTGTCTATGGTAACATTTTCTGATTCATTCTTAATGTATAGACGGTAACACGTCCTGTGATAATGCGCTTCAGCAGCTACAATATCTCTGCTGAGTAACGCAAGAACCTTTTCGTCCATTTTTCTGCTGGCTGCATTTCGCAACTTAGTATCAGCGGCAAGAGTTGTACACTTGACTAATGGCTCGCGTGTACGTGTGTTTTTGAGATACTTTGCTTTGTTTGGGCACAGGATACATTGTGCATCATATATCCTAGACTCAGTAGGCTGAGACCTACTTGACTTCCGATATACATGGCTGCTATCGGGCATATTGGAACATGCCTTTGATTCTATAACATCAAGTGCTTTTTTCATTGTGAAAATACTCCGACATTTGCGATGGTATTGAATCTGAGGTATTTCATTTTCCGCTAAGGTGCTAGCAATGTTCAAAATCTGCTGGTGATTGCGAATATGTGCTGCTCTTAGCAACGTACCCCAGGAAGCCTGGTCTTGCAATGAAACAAGATTTGTATTATCAGGAGTCGCCCCTTCTGATGTACAATGAATTATACATGATTGCTCCAAACGTGCTCGTTTAGAAGGTTGGGTATTTTCTATTTTTTCTTCCATGTCTACTACAACATGAATTGCGGTGATCCGATGCGTATAGCAATGCTCGTACGTGTTAAATCAATATATATTTAAATGATAGCGTTGTTAAACAGTCTAGGCAAATACCAATACACAGTTAATGACGTCACGTAGAAGCAAACTTTATATTGTGAAAAAA
>JBEVXV010001142.1:0-10118 GCA_040505915.1 Sedimenticola sp.
TGTATTAAAGTTATCTAATTTCATTACTTGAAATTGAAGTCCATTTTAACGTTGTTTATATAAAAAGAAGTAGCCTGCACAGTATAGTATAGCATAGAATTAGTATAATGTAGTCAACTTTACACTATTGTTTTGTGTATTTGAACACTTAGAAACAAGATTGTATAAGTTTGAATGTAAAATTTACAATAATATTTTTGGCGAGGAAGCTAGCTATCCAAGTGAACAGCGTTAGGATAGTTGGTTGATTGGAGTTTAACGGTCTTTCAACATCTTAGGTCATTTCAGGCGTAAAATAACATAATTGTTTATATTCTGACAATGACATTATTCCGTGTTCATCCACAGCCAGTATAAAGATAGTTCACCTAGTTACTGTGGCACAAAACCATTCCTTTACATTCTTTTAATTTATTCAAATATCCATACAAACAAATTACCATTAACATTTTGTACTATTGCAAGTATCCCTGATATACCTCTATAGGTAACGCCCACAGCACCATGTCTGTGGTTTCATTACGTGGTTGGCTTTCAGACGAACAGGTTGTGTTAATCGCTAGTCTTAGAATATATTAACTTTTATTGTGAAGTACAGTACACATTATAGTGAATTATTAAAATGGATGCATTGAAAGTTTTACGAGAATATAGAGAGGATGAGTGCCCATCCCTGGGAAAAACAAAGTCGGGCGTGTCATTGAGCACGCTATCTAAAGATGAACTGTTACATGAGGGGGAAGGCATCGGGATGGATGTGCTGGAGATCTGCCGGCTGGGATCAATTGATCCTAGCCGTGAGGAGATTGCAAAATTGGTGCATTTTGGAATCCAATTAGGACCAGAGGTTGTGGTTGCGAAAAAACGGACACTGTCAGCAGACAAAGAAGCGGTTGATTCGAAGAAGAAGAAAACGGTAGGTTTAATTTTGCATTACTGGTGCTCATTTGGGGTGCTGAACTGCACGTGTGTCTCCTATAAAAATGTCATGTATGTTGAATAATGTAGATACGAGTACAATATGTTTGTACAATGTAAGTGACTAATTGTACCGTAAAGGGGTATACGACTATGAAGCAGGTATGAATGTTTATGTTACATGCATGTGTCTCCTATCATGTATTTAGTTACAGTAACTGGCATGGATTGTTATAACGGTTCTGTATTGTGGCACAACAGTTTTCTTATCATCACTTCTTATTAGTATTGGATAGTTTATAGTGAGTAATGTTTGTTTTACACCCAACTATAATATAATGGGAGGTAGAATGCATTGGACCGAGATTGCCGATGATAGTTAAATATTTTTAATGAAGCATGATCAACATATGTAGGCATTTACCTTTAATTCAGTTTAAAAAATATTTATTATTCCATAAAGGTCACAACAATATGGCAATACAATAGCGTAGCTTTTGAAAAACAAGCTCTCTGCGTATACAAATTCATTTCCTAGTAAGTTTAGCACGATGTTTGTGGGTTCGAAACATGACTTATGAGGTGCCAAATATGTTTAATTTCGTTTTCATATACATGTATATAGTATACAGGTAAACAGGCTAATTATTTAGTACATGTACATGTAGGTGGGCACTCCGAGTGTTTTAAATTCAAGTAATTAAAGTGTATGTTTTGTTCTCTTAATTATCTATTTCATAATATTTTTCATTCGAATGTGGAGTGGATCGCATCTATATATCATCCACGTGTTTATAGTGGTACATCAAAGTGAAGATGTACGTGTCGGTGCATCTAGCACGTGAATTAATTGTGTGTTTTCTTGAGTACATCAAGGTGAAGATGTCCGTGTATGTTTTGTAGTAATGGTGCATCTAGCACGTGAATTAATTGTGTGTTTTCTTGGGTACATCAAGGTGAAGATGTACGTGTATCTTTGGTAGTAACGGTGCGTCTAGCACGTGAATTAATTGTGTGTTTTCTTGGGTGCATCAAGGTGAAGATGCACGTGTATCTTTGGTAGTAACGGTGCATCTAGCACGTGAATTAATTGTGTGTTTTCTTGGGCACATCAAGGTGTAGATGTACATGTATGTTTTGTAGTAATGGTGCATCTAGCACGTGAATTAATTTCTCGGGTATATGATCAAAATCATTACTGGTATAGACCTGCGGGACGTAGTGGTGTGTTGAGCACGTTGTTTATTTTGAGTATATTTTTGTTTTATTATTGGTGCAATAAATAGTAATGTATTTACTGTGTTAAACATGTATGGAATTTAGGATCACCTTGCTGCATGTATGTGATACACATTTCCGGTTTGTCCGAATTTTAATATGTGCCGGACTGTATTATTATTTACCTCTGGAAAAGGGGTACATACATACTTTGGACCTGTATGCAAAACACGTTTAATATTTGTTTCAGTACATATACCAGAATGTTTGGAATGATGAAGTGTTTCAATGTGTCATTGGGTTTTTTATCAGCAGTATATATCTTTAACAGCGTGTGGCTTGGAAGGTTTTATTACAGTTTAGCAGACGTCTATGTGTTTATAATTTACATTTAGTATTCAAATACATAACAGCACACGCAAGACATGTGTTTGTAATTCACACTTGAACTGCTAAGTTTCCTGTTATGTCTGGAATTATTTTTTCGTTTGGCCGCAGTGGATTCCATATAATGCTAAAATGTGGATTTTCCTATACTGCATAATAATAATAATAATAATAATAATAATAATAATAATAATAATAATAATAATAATAATAATAATAATAAGAATTCTTAACATATGATTTTGTATTCTTCTATTAAATGGTAATAACAACTGGTTACTTTTATACACATGCACAGGTTGGTTACATGTATCAGTACTTGTAACACATTGTTGGTAATAGCGGGTGTGCGTACATTCGTTGGAGCTTAGTCAGGCCAGGATATACATTACATTGCCAAAGTGATGGCACATTCACGTATTATATCAGTCAGTCTATGTTCATATTGGCTATTGCTCTTCCAATATATGGATACTGACTGTCTGTGTATTTTTCAATACACGTGTCATTAAAATGTTGTGTCACATGACGTGCGGCATTTTTTTACCAGTGTTTCGTTGTTTTTGTCAGTATGACGCGTTGCTGGGCAAGATCGAGCAGTTGGAGAAGCAGTTAACAGACAAGCAGGTCGGCGATAGCCATTCCGAGTACGAGCGGCAAAAAAGAGAAACAAAGGAAGAAGCGGGAAAGGTCGAGGTGAATATTGACATTCTCCACAGCAAGCTAATTTTATTGGAAAGTTTGGCGAGGAATGCCAACCATCCTGACAAGGAAAAACTCTCAATGCTTCTATCGAGATTTCATGTTCATAAGGGGAAACCATCTTTTGTAGCCGCGTTTGTATTAAAAAATTTAAGCACGAAAGAAGAGGAACTCATATTAGATAGGGAGCAGAAGTTAATTAAGGCCTTTGGTATTGGAAACTCCCATACATACACTGCAAGTAATGACTCCCCTATGTTTTCTGGCTCTAACCTGCCCGGTGCTCATGAATGGTCATGGGGCTCCCCTTCTCCAGGCCCAGTGCTTCCGATGCCCCACCCCCAAAGAATGTCAGGACCTCCTCATTTCCAGAGACGTGGAGGTTACCAGCGTTTTAGGTTTCATCAGCAATCACCAAGCAAGCTGACATGTTTTAGATGTCAGCGACTAGGACATCTGGTGCGGGATTGCCCGCTCAACATGCAATAAGTAAATGCATGTACTCAGACACTACACGCATTTAGGGGCAGATATGTTTTTAAATCATACTTTATTTTATTTTTTAAGTTAATATTTTGAGGCATGACTTGTCTGGTAGATCAAATCGCAATTTTTTCAAGAATTACTAATTATAAATGACACCGTAAGTGAGCATACCATTAGGGGTGATTCCCGATTATATAAGTGTACTGGGACCTGGTTTTCTGCATACCGTAGTATAATTTTGTTTAGGTGGCGTACATGTATGACACTCCGCTGTATCAGTTTATGGATGAACATAATCATGATCTACTAAAACCAAATAGGTATAATAAATATACACTTGTATCCGTTTTTTCAGACTGCTGGAAAATTGAAACAATGGGAAAAAGAAGTTGAATTACAATTTGATCCATGTTGTCAAGAGGTCCGACGCATTTCAAAGGTCAACTACAAGGGTGTTTTCACAACAATGACTGATACTCCGGATTGTCATTCAGCAGAGGTTGTTTTTCAATGTGCAAAGTCTGGCATTATGCCCGATTTAGGTGATATTTCTTACCCATGTTCGGAGAAGTTTGTAGCAGGGCAGATACATAGTAATATTGATAAATGGAGGTTTATTTTGGGCACATCGCCAAATGCGTCACAGATTCTGAGTTGGTTAGAACATGGCGTTGATATACATTCTTTTCTTATATCATTCAGGGGTAGGTTTTGGGGAAAACATTATGATACTGATTACCCACCACCAAGATATTTTAGCAATGCTAATAATTGTAAACAATTCCAAGATTTTATAAGTCAGACGGTTCTCGAGCGGCTAAGAAATGGGTCTATTCAATGTCTTGGAAAGGTGGGGCATGTTGACCCGCCATACATAGTAGCACCACTAACAGTTGAACCGACAAAGCCACGCATGTGCATAAATTTAATGTATTTGAACAATTGGATCACGGATAAACCTTTCAGCCTTGATACTTTGAAAGATGTGCCAAGGGTGGTCAATAAAGGGGCATTTTATACTTCCCTGGATGATAAAAGTGGTTTTGACAATGTTTTGTTGTCGCAGAACTCGCAAAAATTTGTAGGTTTTCAATGGGGAGGGTATTATTTTTGTTTTAATACTTTGCCTTTTGGTTTCAAACTGTCAAGTTATATATACCAAACGTTGAATTTGCAACCTACGTCTTATATAAGGAGAGCTTTTTCTATCCCATTGTTCTTATACATTGACGACCGCTTAATTGAGCAAGTGCGAGACATCAAACTTGGAAACTCACAAAAAGCTGCTTATCTTGCAAATTATCTTGTTTGCGAGGTGTTGACAAGGTTGGGATACTGCTTGAACCTGAAGAAATCTATCTTTGTTCCAACACAGAAACCAGTCTTCTTGGGTTTTGTGATTGACTCAGTTGAGGGTTGTTACAGAATTATTCAGGGAAAATTGGCAAAATTTGCTGCCCTGAGGGATATACTTTTGTCTAAGTCAACTGTATCAGTCCTTGACCTTCAGAGACTGGCAGGCAGGTGCATTTCGTTTATGCTTGCAATACCTGCAGCTAAGTTGTATACCAGGGAAATGAACTTTGCAATATCTGATGGCTTGAAGGGAAATGGAAAGGTCCAATTAACGGGCAAGCTGAGGGAGGAATTGCAATTCTGGAAATTTATTGACTCATGGGAGGGAAAATTAACATGGAAAACTGAAAAACATTTGAGAGTCGATTTATGCAGTGACGCATCATTATTCAAATGGGGTGGTATTGTTCATTTACCTAGTGGGAAAGTTTCAATATCCGATTTTTGGGGTGATGAAATGCGAAATCTACCAATTATGGTTTTGGAGGGCCATGCCTTGTTGCATGTTCTGCAGTCGGTGCTTGTTGATATACGTTGCCATAGGGTGGATGCTCGTGTAGATAACCAAGTATTAATAAATGCATGGAATAAAGAAGGATGCAAGTCCAGGGAAATGAATGACGTAATTAAGTTACTTTTTGATTTTACTCTAAAAAACGAAATTTCATTAAATCTGACATTCATAGAGTCAAAATTAAATGAGGCAGATGCACCTTCTCGAATTTTGAAAAAGTCTGAGGCAACTATTTGTGGGTGGGTTTGGAAGTTGTTACAAAAGACATATGGGGGAGCACATGGACATACGTGTGATCTAATGGCATTAGACTCAAATTGCATGAAAGGCTATAATGGTAAACTTTTGAAGCACTTCACCCCTTATCAGACCCCCTTGTCAGATGGCATAAATGCGTTCTCACAACATATATCTTCCAATGAAAACTGCTATGTGTTTCCACCATTTTCTTTAATGTTGTCAGTGATACGTTTCATCATTCAGAATGATATTATCTGCACACTCATATTACCAGTAAACCACATTGCACCTGCCTGGTTACCATCGGTAATTGACAACATATCTGATGCTTTTATCATTGGTAGAAAGGGGCAGCGCAATGTGCTCAAGTTTCCGTCCAATTGTGGTTTCACGAAGGATAGGCATGGATTGATACATGACATGTGGGCGTTACGTTTCCTTCCACACACAGCTGCAAGGATTGGCGAATTTCCATATGGGAAATCATTGCTTTTTTACAGTTTATCTAATTCATCCCAGCATCACTTTATCAGCATTGGAGATTCAGTCATAACATTTTTGATGCATGACCAAGCATTTACCAGCCCCATGGTACACGTGTTCGCACAGGGTGGGGCTCTGTTACACCAGGTTCAGAATAACTTACAACACATGGTCTCCACATACGCCCCAAAGGTAATTTTGATTCATGCAGGGGTTAACAATGCCAGCAAGACATTTCTTTACAGAGATGAATATGAACAGATGTCGGTAGCACATGCACAATTATGTAGTCTCGAACAGTGTCTGCAGTCCATTGTACGATCTGCTAATGGTTGCATAGTCATTTTGTCTTCCATAATAGGCACAAAAGATGGTTTCATAAACGCTAGAGCTCGTATTATCAATACTAGCATTGAGGCAATATGTAACAAAAATAAGTGGTATTATATGAACAATGAGGACATTCTAATTTCTCAACTCCGCGACTGTGTGCATTTGAACAATGTAGGTGAACGGGCATTTACCAGGAAGGTTCTTCGCCAATGCCGTGCAGCATTATATGAATGTGCCCATAAGTGACGATTCAAATTATCTGATGTTTGTGTGACCAATTAATTTGAGTGTCGGATGTTACCACATTGCGGAAATTGTTTTGACAGAGTGTATAGTTTATTGCTAATGTGATAAAGATTACAATATTCGCGTGTTTCACATGTGGCAAGTGATAGCAAAGCAGACATAATATAATATTATGGGTTATAATACTAGCATGTACAGTCAAACCTGTGCTAAAGACCACCTGGGAATAGCAATTCCCTGTCTACAGCAACCACGCTTTGGATTTACCATTTACTCAATTACTACATAAATGACCCTGTGAATAAAGACTACCTGTGAACAAAGACCAGCTTTTTCTCTTCCCATGGCCGGTTTTTATTCGCAGGTTTGACTGTACATGTATCACTAGCTTGTGTTGAGGATACAACTGTCTATTTTTTGGACAGATAGATGCAATTGAGGTCGAAACTGGTATGAATGTTTGTTTCCGTTTGTATTAATTGTTGGCATTTAAATTGTTGAGTTTTGTGTGGATACATACAGTTAGGCAAATTGTGCACACTTAATTATGTACAAATTGGTAAAAGAATAACAACAATAGTAATAGGAAACTGCATAAAATCTGAGCTGTACTATATAATTTTAACTACAATGACACACATTCCACAGTAAAATGCATGTGGTAATGATGCTAGACAAAATTTGTTTGATAGACAGGGGGAAACAAACATTTTTTATTTTTCGACCTATACACATGTGAGTTTATGTTCTTACTTGTTTCATACTGTTTTACAGAAGCAACCAATTTCAAATTATGCTTTTAGTTGGCAACTTTTGTTTCACGATTTGCATCAAGCCATTGTATACTCGTTTTCTGAATATGCTTACGTGTTCAAATTTAAAACATGTTCCGGTAAATGTGCTTTGCGTGTAGCTACATGTATTATCATTGTTGTAATTGTTGTGATGTCCTACATATGTGAAGATCGAACAATATATTAATTGTATCTCATTTCTGTGTCGGCAACATTTAATAACTCCAATGTAGGTGATTGTGGGGAGGTTGCATATATAACAAAATACACGTGCAACATTGACCTCAATAGTATTTGTTATATAAAGGGATTGGGGCTGAGAGATGAGGGTTCGCACTGTACTAGCACACTTGTCTATATTGAATTTGCAGATGCTGATGGTTAATGGATCCAAACCAATATGTGCCACGTGTGCAGCCCAAAACGACACAGATTTCTGTTTTTGCAAATTATGTGGTTCGGGGCGAGCACAGCAAAACAGAAATCTGGTTGATTCTCCACATTCTACTATCTACACCAAGACAGTTTTTCAACGCATAGACAGCAGAATTGAACATTTGGACAAGTTATTGGATTCGTCAAATTACTCGAAGCAAAAATGTCAATTGAAAACTGATTTGGAATCTTTTTTAACAGCATTGTCCCCATCACTTACTCTCATGAATGCTCTACCAACACATCTAAGAAAATTTCTAATTTTTAAGGAGGGTAGTGGGCGCACCCAGGTACACAACACAATTTGTGATTTTAGAGGACAACAAGGTACACACAATTGCGGATGTCCGAAATCTATGGCTGCAAAATCTGTTGATAGTCTGATTGGTAAAATACGGGCTATATTCAGAGACATAGGTCGTTCAGGGGATTGGAACCCAGTGCTATGCTTGGGGAACCCAACAGCAGCACCTTTGATAAAACGGCACTTAAAGTCAGTCACTCTCGAACAGACTAGAGCAGATGTAGTTAAGAAACAGGCCATTCCACTTATGTTCGATAAATTAGCAAAGTTGTGCAGGCATATTTCATATGTGGCATCCATTGAAAAAGACAATATTGTAAAATTTTTGCTTTTACGCGACAAAGCATATTTTTCCGTGATATGCCACTCAGGGGATAGAGGTGGTGATCTAGGTATTCTTACAGCAAACAGGATATTTGAGCTGCCTGACTCAGGGGGTATCCTAATTACCCACACCGCAGGGAAGGTTGCCTCCATACATCACCCAAACAACGTTATATTGCTGCCATCTAAAGATTTAGACATATGTCCTATCAGGCATCTGCGCGAGTACTTAAATTTCGCCGAGAAATCAGGGATTCATTTGAGCCAGGGGTATCTGTTCCGGGTCCGTAGTGTCACAAAAAAGTCTGTTGCTGATAAGCCTGTTACATCGGCCGTCATGTCTGACAGGCTGAAATCCCACCTCTTAGCTGTTAATCTCTATGAAGGCGAATCCTCACATAGTAGTAGGCGGGGTTGTGCAATCACTCTCCGTCTGCTAGGATTGAATGACGAGAAAGTGAATCAACACATAGGTTGGAATTCTCGTAACATGTTGAATCATTACTCTAACATCGGTAAATTGTGTGGCCCCAACAGCGTGGCAACTATTTTGTCGGACGCTGCAGATAGTACAGATAAGGACGAGTCTCAGTTATGCAAGATTTCAAAGACTGTTACAAGTATGCAAGCGTTACAGAAATTTTATTTCCATTAAATATTTGTGTTTTCAACGCACATACAATCAGAAGCCTCCAAATTGTTTCGCAGACATCTGTTCCCCCCCCCCCCCCCAGTTATAATCACATATTTATTATATACAATTTATTTATATACTCGCACTTCGCTAAATATGTGAATTCCACATGTGTTATTATATACTAATCATACTTGGATGATAAGTATTGGATGGAACTATATACGAAAGGTTGCGGTGATGCATTGGCGCAGTTTGGCATGCATCATTTCTGAAACGTTACGGTTTCCTACATTCCATATCTGAACTATAAGGAATACTCGGGGTTGCTTGTAATATATAACTATTGCAAGTATCCCTGATATACCTCTATAGGTAACGCCCACAGCACCATGTCTGTGGTTTCATTACGTGGTTGGCTTTCAGGAAGTAATGTGTGGTAAGTGCGTGGGCAATGTTGATGTATGTTTCCGAGGCAGCTGTCACATGGAGTTTCAGGTGGCATGCTGGTTACATTTCCCCGCCCCTCCCAACCCTGCTTTGTATTCTTTTAATTTCTGTGGGAAACTTAACGGTTTCCTACATTCCATATCTGAACTATAAGGAATACTCGGGGTTGCTTGTAATATATAACTGTTTTGCCGAACTACTGCGGACTATTTTCAGCTTAATACCTTGTGTTTTTAACTCCAAGTAGTATTACTTTTCTTTGAAAACCACCGACAATGTATTGAGAGCATATTT
>JBEVXV010001143.1:0-2846 GCA_040505915.1 Sedimenticola sp.
CATATCACCAACAAAATATGGTGGCAAAAACCAATGCCAGGGAGTATAAAAACAACCGATGCCCGTATTGATGCTTTTTGGGTGAGCTATCCGCAGGTGCTGAAAAAATTCAGGGTGCCGGACAAAGCGCTGCCATGGTACAGAAAGCATGTGCAGACCTTTATAGATAGAGACCCAGAGACTCGATTGCTTGAGCAGACCCCGCCATGCCAAAAAGCGCCAGCTAAGGGGCTGGAGGGTAGTGTCCCCGAACTCTACCGCAAGTTTGTTGCTGCCTGCCGTGTACCAGACTACGCCATCAGCACCGAAAAGAGCTATATCGGATGGATCAATCATTTCTTGTTTTTTCATCTCGACTCTCTTCCTGAAAGCTGGGCTGAACACGATGTAGCTTCCTTTTTAGAACATCTGGCTGTAAAACGCAAGGCTGCCGGTACTACTCAGGCACTTGCATTGAATACGCTAATAACTGGAAACACTGAGGTCAGAGTAGAGTTAAATATCATCGGCTCTTCCCCAAATTGTGTGGGTAGCGTGTGATAGAGCGGGCTGAATTGAGCCACCCTGAGTGCTTTTTGCGGGTATAAATTTACTCTGCCCCCAGTTATTGAGAGACCCTTATTTTTACCCCTTGTTGCTCAAATCGTTCAACATCGTTTCAATTACACTCCTCATGGCTGGAATTTTCTCCTTACAGACTCCATGAACAACCTCAGCATCCGGATCGAAGTAGTGATGACTGAGGACATCCCTGATCCCCTTTGCCCCTTACCAATCGATCTCAGGATATCTTTTTAGTAGTGTTCCATGTGTAATCTTGTCCAGACTCTTCAGACTTTCCCCTATAGCAATCAGCATCATGCCAGTACTATCCAGCCGATCAATTCATTCGTCATCCTTAAGAAAATCATCTGACACGACAATTGTGGAACAGCGGCGTTCTATACGCGTGATTGCCATTTAAATGTTGGTAAGAACTTCAATGACCAACTCAAGGTCAAACATAGATCGTCTCTTTTTCGATTTGTTGTTTGAGGACACTGCTGTCCCATTAACTCCCTCTCCCCTTTGGGGAGAGGGTTGGGGTGAGGGGGGTCAATAGATAAGTCGTTGATTTAATTCACCCTCACCCTGGCCCTCTCCCTCATAGGGAGAGGGAATGTTCTATTGCAGTATGTCATGTTGCTGTTGATATATGCGCCCTAAAAAACACCTCCACACAAGGAGTTACTGAAAAATACTACAAAGTTAACGGGGCATCAGTGGTTTGAGGAAGTTATTCATCTGCTTTCGGTACCGAATCACATCCACTGGTGAGTGTAAGGCCGCTTCCAAATCCTCTTTCAAGTGGACTCTCAAAAAGAGATCTGGCGGCATCTCAACCACTATATCTACATCACTCGCTTCGGTTGCCTCATCTCTGGCAACAGAGCCAAATAGTCCTAAGCGAGTGATGTGGTATTTATCAAATAATTCTCGCTTACGATCTTTTAGAACCTTCAATATATCCTGATGCTGCTGTTTCACTTATTACCTTAGGTTATTTAACCCGCATTGTGTCTAAGCATAGCGCAACACATCAAACAACTTCAACGTAATATCCAGCACCACCTCCGACCCCTGGTGAAAACAACCGAAAAACAGGTATAGCTGAATAGTTACTCTCAGGCCAGGGTCACCTGTTCATCCAGATAGACATCCTGAATGGTGTTGAGCAGCTTCACTCCCTCTGCCATCGGTTTCTGGAAAGCCTTGCGACCTGAGATCAGCCCCATACCTCCGGCACGTTTGTTGATTACCGCCGTACGCACCGCCTGGTGCAGGTCATCCTTGCCGGAGGGGCCGCCGGAGTTGATCATGCCGACCCGTCCCATATAGCAGTTGGCCACCTGGTAACGCACCCGATCGATTGGGTGCTCAGAGGTCAGCTCCTCATATACCTTGGGGTGGGTCTTGCCAAACTTCAGCACGTTATAACCGCCGTTACTCACTGCCTGTTTCTGCTTGACGATATCAGCGTTAATGGTCACCGCCAGATGGTTGGCCTGCCCCGTTAGGTCGGCGCTATCGTGATAGTCTACCCCCTCATGCTTGAAGGCGCTGTTGCGCAGGTAGGCCCAGAGTACTGTCACCATCCCCAGTTCATGAGCACGGGCAAAGGCATCGCTAATCTCCTGTATCTGTCGGCGTGATTCGGGTGCGCCGAAGTAGACGGTGGCACCGACCGCCACCGCACCCAGATCGAACGCCTGTTCCACCGAAGCGAAAAGGGTTTGGTCGTAGATATTGGGGTAACTGAGGATTTCGTTATGGTTGATCTTCATCAGGAACGGAATCTTGTGAGCGTAGCGGCGGGAGACTGATGAGAGTACACCCAGGGTGGAGGCTACTGCATTGCAGCCCCCCTCCATCGCCAGTTCAATAATTTTTTCTGGATCAAAGTAGATCGGGTTGGGGGCAAAGGAAGCGCCCCCAGAGTGCTCCACTCCCTGATCTACCGGCAGAATGGAGAGGTAGCCACTGCCTCCCAGTCGGCCATGGTTGTACATAGTTTGCAGGTTGCGTAAAACAGCGGTCGGCCTTGTTTTTTGTGCGACTACTCGGTCGATATAGTCTGGCCCAGGAGGTGAAATCATCTCTTTCGGAATGCCGTGACATACATGCTCCAACAGGTAGTCGCCCTCACTCCCCAATAGTGTCGATAGATCACTCATGACATCTCCTTTCTCTGGCTTCTAAAATGACAGTACAACAACACTGCTGTCCCGTTAACTTTGTAGTATTTTTCAGTAACTCCTTGTGTGGAGGTGTTTTTTAGGGCGCATATATCAACAGCAACATGACGT
>JBEVXV010001144.1:0-5862 GCA_040505915.1 Sedimenticola sp.
GAAGGCCTTGTCTCATAACAAGTCAGAGCCCTATGCAATATCAGGGTTGAAGCTTCTCGGCTGTGATGAGGCAGAGCGTCCGCGCTACTGCCTCTAAACAACGCTGTTCTCTCCTGCCGCCGTCTCTACCATGTGCCTTGTGTTACAGAACAAGTGACAGATGCACACTCACTTTCAACGATCATACTTGTAAACATTCGTATCTTCTGCTGTTTTTCCCTTACCAGATAACCATGCCTGATTTACAGTACCACCACAGGGTCAGCGGCTAAGGGAGCTCATTTATCTAAAGTGAAAGCCTGGGGTGATGGTGAAACATCTCTACTGACCTCGATAACAAAACTACCCGGGCAAAAGGTCATGACAGATAACTTAGCAAAAGATTTTCCACTTCCCAGCCAACAGCAACCCTCTAGCGGCTCCTTCGACTTAGCGCCCCGCCCCTTCAGGAGATGGATTAGCATGTTACCTTTAGGTGACTCTGGAAAGGCGGCAAAGCAGGTCTTTAGCGTATTGCATGAGACCAATCGCCTGGCGCTGGATCAAAGGAAAAGAGTGCTCGTTCTCGATACATTGGCAGACCTTGGTTATGAGCTGCTGGAGGATTTGCACAAGCAGCTCACCAATGCCCCCACCCCTAGTAGCCAAAACTCACAGCGTCTGGCCGATTTCATTGCCCGCTTCCACTATGAGTTTGCTCTGGCTTATCGCTGCCTGTCGGCCGAAAAAAAAAGACACCATTGGTATGGCCCTCAGCGGAGAAAGTTAGAAGCTAAAACCCTGCAACACTCACTTTTTCACTTGAATGGAATGTTGAGAACCGCCTGCCAGGCATGTCGGATGACACACAGTGATATCTGGAAAATGGCTTATGCCCTCTATTCCCAGGCCACACGACTGGGAGTTCAGAGTGTGGCGGTATCCTGTGTAGACGGTAACTGTACCCGTACGGTGGATGAGACCTTTAAGGGGATGCTCCTGCTGGGCTTCAGCTCACCTACTACCCTACACAGCTGCCAGCTTAGCCAACTCACCCAAGCCTTGCCGGCTCTCGCGGAGCATGTGAACCTTCTCTCCAGTAAAAAGTCGGTAGAAGAGAAAAACCTATTTTTCATGACGCTAGAGAGTCATCAAACACCCTTTCAGTTGCACAGAGGTACGTCATATATCCAAGGTACCGGCAACAGCCTTCTACTCGACACCCATCCGCTGGTGAAACACCTCACGGAGAGGCTCAACCCTGATCAAAAGCGAGAGGAGTTGGTTTGTAGAAAGGGGGGGCTGAGCCAGGCAACCATAGAGATTCTGCTACGTAATTTTGATCCCTGCACCGAACGCTATGTTCCCAGAGTTACGACGCCGCGCTCATCGGAGATTCTCCTGGGATTCAGCAGTGTCTTCTCGGCCATCGACAGGGAGAACGCAGCAGCGACCCTATCTAAAGAGATAGCGGGTCGCGCTGCCCAAGACCCCATGCCGACCATAGAAAATCTCAGCACCATGACGTTGCAGGATGAGTTGGCACTGTCAGGCACGAGCCAAGCGGACGTGGAGCTGTCCATAAGAGATACCCACTGGAAGCAGCGCGTATCCAAACCACTGGAGAGAAGGATTACCGGTCTGGTGTTGAATGAAAGTGACCAGGGCTTCTGCCTTTCGCTGCCATGGAGAGAGGGCGCCTGGGTACATGTGGGTGAGCTTGTCGCGGTTCAGTCTCCATCAGGGCGGAGAGGATGGTGCATAGGCTCTATTGCCTGGTCGCAGATTACCCGGGGCGAGTTAGTTCTGGGCGTGCAACTTATTACCACCAATGGTTTGGCGAACTCCGGCCGAGCGGAATTTGAAGATGAGATAAAATCCGGCTTCGATTGTATTCTACTGCCAAAGCAACAGAGCAGCCCCGTCCCCTCTCGTCTGCTGGCAGAGCCGATGAAAAACCAGGGTGTTGATCAGATTATTGTACAGCAGGGAGAAGAGAGACTGCCCATATCCATACTCGGTGTAATCTCCGGAACCAATAGCTATGTAGAGTACCATGTGGAGCATCGACTTGATGTAGAGAGTGCCCCACAGCAGGAGATCAACGAAACAGCCGGGCAGAGGGAGAAGCCGGCATCCTATCCCTGGTGGGATGTGGTCTCTAGAACCGGCTGTTACGCGTAGTGCCGTACAAAATAATCTCCGGCAAAATAGAGCCCTACAACGCTGGAGTTATCTCTCAGAATCCGGATACAGGTCGGTACCCCCCAAAGGGATCGTCAGTGTAAACCAAGCACCCCCCTCAGGTCCGTTCCGAACCTGGATATCTCCTCCGTGTTTTTCCACCACCGCTTTCACTTGGGCCAGCCCCAGTCCGGTACCCGCCCTCTTATTTGCCATGGTACGGTTACCCTGGATATAGGGCGTAAAGATGCTCTCATACTCCTCGATGGAGATACCTGGGCCCTGATCAAGAACTTCACACTGTAAACCGTCCTGGGTCCGGCCTATACGAAAGGTGACAGAGGTCTCTTGGGGGCTGAATTTCACGGCATTCCCCAGCAGGTTGATAAAAGCCCTCTCCAGCAAGCCGGCATCGGCACATAGCCACACCTCTTCCGGTTCAAATTTACGCTGAATAATGATCTGCTTTGCACGCGCCCGACTGTAAATCTCATCGACCGCATTGTGGGCCACACTGATCAAATCGATGTCACTGAAATTATCGGCATCAGCATTTTCGGCCCGAGCCAGATTCAGGAAGTCATCAGCCAGATTGAGTGTTTTACGCGCATAAGTCTCGATCTCCATCAGACCCGCCCTATCCATCGGACGCTTGCCGGAGTCGAGCAGCGCAAGCAGTGAAGTGATGGGTGAGCGCAAGTCATGAGAGAGGAATCCGAGTGCCTGGGAGCGCTGTCGCTCACTACGCTTCAAAAGGGTTACATCCGAGAAGTTGATGATCATGCCACGCCCTGTCTGATCGTGAAGCGCTAGGGGGTCTAGCTGGATATAGAGGGTCATACCGGTAGTGCAGCTTGCCTCCAACTGCACAGAATCACCTTTAACCAAAACCGCCCTAAGGATCTTCGTCCAGCTGTCATCCGAGTGGATTTGCAGCTGACTGAGCAGAGGTAGCAGAGGCCTGCCGCGAAGATCACCAGACTCATCCCCAGCCAGGAATTTAGCAGCTCGCGGGTTGACCATAATGACCAGACCAATCGCACTGGTAACGACCAGTCCCTCTTCCATTTGACCCAGCGTGTCATTGATCAGACGGCGGATATTGCACAGTTGATCCGAGGCACTCTTCACCTGTTGAATACGGCGCTCAATCAACTCTCTGGTGTTACGGGCACGATCGCTTTCTGAAACAAACGAGACGCGAAGCTGAGCAAGGAAGTTATTCAGTATTTCCCACTCGTTAATAGTAGGGTTATTTTCACCCCCCCACTCCAAGCCCAGCAAAAGGCTGTTGGTGGTGGTAACCTGAGCCCAGAGGCTACCACCCTCAGCGGTCCATACCCATGATGATAGCGGGGTCTCAGGTGGCCGAGGCTCAGCTCCTTGTTGCGAAACCATGGCACCATCCGATTCCTCGATACGCCAACCATCGATGGGCAGGATCTGGCTGAGAAACTCCAGCCCCTCCCCCAACTCGGGAGATTGACCAAAATACCCCACCAAGCGGGGTTCAGCCTGTAAATTCTCCAGCTCTCCATTGAGATAGCCCATGGTATTTTCCAACCGCCGCCAGCTCCACAGTGGATAGCTCAACATAATCCCTACAAGTGCTGAAATCGGCGGAAACCAGAGCTGTTGAAAAAGTAGTAGACCGCTAAGCAGCAGAGTGCCCAACAACAGGCCAAGGGCAGCGGCCAGTACGGCACGGGGGCTTAAACGGGGGAAAAGAAGAAATGGAATCAGAACCAGAATAGCTGAACCGAACATCAGCCAACGCCTGTCCAGGCGGGTGATAGTGAGGCCACGTCGCAGACCATCGAGCAGCTGAGCATTGATCTCCACCCCTGACATTGGCCTGTAACGACCTGATAGGGGAGTAGGTAACAGATCACCCAGCCCGGTGGCTGTGGCGCCCACCAGGACAATCCGCCCCCGAACATCCTCTTCGCTGAACTGCCCCTGAAGCACTTGCGCATAGGAGAGCCTCGGCACATGGCCCGGTGGCCCCGAGTAGGGGATAAGAATGTAATGGTCTCTCACCACATGAAAAGGTGACAAGTCGTTAGGATTTGGATTGCGTTGCCCCGGCAGTTTTTCCACAACAGCCGGTTCCAGCCACCGCAGGAGGCTAATGGTAATCTGTTCCCAGTAGGGCGAGCCGACACCCTCCTTCAGATAAACCCCCCGGACGATACCGTCAGTCTCCAGTTCCATATGGGCATGGCCTAAACCACGGGCTACAGCAGCCAGATCAGTAAAGGGGAGAGTCTCCACCAACTGCCCGCCTAAGCCACGCTCCTCGACGACTACTGGCAAAAATACCCGCCCACTCTCTCTGACCGCCTCCACCAGCCGCTGATCCTGCTGAGGTTGACCGGGGGTCTCTTCGCTGAAAAGAATATCGAGAAAAATAGCCTTAGCACCCGCCTTGCTCAATCTTTCGACCAGATTGCCGTGAATATCCCGTGTCCAGGGCCAACGACCCAATGCATTGAGACTGGCATCATCAATAGCGACGATAACAGTATCCACCGCCGCCGGTCTCGACATAAGCGTTAGCTGAGCGTCATAGATGAGATTATCCCAGCGCTGCAGCCAGTCACTGGCGACCAGAAAAAGCGTCAGAAGCAGGGTACCCGCAACGATGGCGAGGTGATCAATGGGTGGTAGAAAGCTGCGCTTGCTCATATTAAGGGCATCAGGAGCAGAGAGAGGGCACCCCTTTGCGAATCATGGTTGGCATTGAGTGTGCAGAGCTCAT
This sequence comes from Sedimenticola sp., assembly GCA_040505915.1. GTDB lineage: Bacteria > Pseudomonadota > Gammaproteobacteria > Chromatiales > Chromatiaceae > Vondammii. The sequence goes on from JBEVXV010001144.1 coordinate 4,925, forward strand.
TGTCCGGCAGAATATGGAAAGTTATCCTGACTCATTATGAGCTCCCGTGGGTCGGAAAAAGAGGTTTCAACACCCTCCAGCAGCAGCTTGACGCGACCAAAATAGCGGCCTGGTGTCGCCGGGGGGAAATCTACGCAGCTGCGTTCCGGTGGGAGCTTCTTGTACCATAGCCGGTGGCTGAACGCCTCATCCTTACCGACCTCAAACAGGTAGCCATTTACATCTGCCACTCCCTTCCAGCAGATGCTCCTCAAATAACCACGGGATTCCCACTGCCCCAACTCTGGTGTTGGGGGTAGCAGTGCGACGGTAAAGTTATGTTTCCCTGGAAGCCCCTGCAGACCGACCTCGTCCACACCACTAACACTCAATACATAGGTACCCAGAGGCAACTTGGCAAGTTGCAACTGTGGCACCTGCTGAACACTCTCCAGCACCACCGTTTCCGGCTGTTCTGCAGGTGAGACTCGAATACGGTAGCTCTTCGCCCCATCCAGGGTCGGCCATCGAAGGTTGTAGGGTATCGCCATTACCCTGCCGGCCAGGCTATTGAGCTGTGGTGCCGGCAGCAGAGGTCGTGGCGGCATGGGTGGCTTACCAACCTCCGCCAGGGTACCAAAGCCCGCCTTCAGCACCTCGGCAGCACCTGAGCCGCTCAACTCGGTTCTACCCTCAACTACGCTGCTACGTGTAACCGCCGGCTCGCCACTGCTGCCGAGTCGAAAATCGGTACCGCGCACAGCGGTAACCGCCGCAGGAGTAGTGATCTCATAGCGTGACCCAGGCCCCGTGAAAGGTATCACCCGGCTCTCCACCCGTCCCTGCTGCAAGCGGACACGGGTATCCGCCATGCCCGTTCCCTGGTATGAGGCAAGGGTATCCAGGCTGATCCGGCTCTTGGCCTGAACAAAAAGACGAGAACCGTCAGCAAACCTTAA
>JBEVXV010001144.1:5872-7868 GCA_040505915.1 Sedimenticola sp.
TATCCCCTATCTTGAGGAGGTCGCCCACTGCCACAGAAGCAGGCGCTGATTCCGATGGGTGCATCACATAGGATTTGCCGCGAATAAACAGCACCTCTGCCGGTGCCGGCTCCCTACTCAGCCACTCGACGGGAATACGCAGCTCTGTACCCATTGGCACATAATCGGCGACCGGGATTTTATTGTACTTGCGAAGCTTCTCTTGAAGGCTTGGGCTCTTGAGATAGGCTCTTGTGAAATTCCATAGATTATCCCCCGGGCGAAAGGTGTAGATCCAATCTCCGGCCTTTACCGGGGTCGCACACAGCAATAGAAAAAAGAGGAGTCCACCAGAGAACCAGATAGCTAATCTCAGTGGATAAATAATAGTTACTTTAGGTGGATAGCTCATAATGGAATCAATGTTGGCCTAATAATCTCAGCGGTTCAAACAGTGCCACTCTCTTCGGTAGACTCAAGACGATAACCATGCTGATAGATCGCCTTCAATCGCCAACCATTTTCCGGCACCAGTGCCAGTTTTTTACGTAGCCTTGAGATATGAATGTCTACCGTGCGGGTAGCCAAACCCGGCCCATGTCCCCAGACATTTTCCAGCATATGATCACGGGAGAAGAGTCGCCCTGGATTACTAAAGAGCAGCCAAGCGAGACGAAACTCCTTATCTGTCAGCGCTACACGGCCATCTCCTGTCGTGATCTCGCTACGCTGCCGGTCGAGAAGATAACGGCCACACTCCAGCCGTTCGCATTGCCCACCAGCCACCTCCCGGCGTCGCGCCAGCGCTTCGATACGAGCCAGGGTGATTTCACGGGAAGGGGGCTTGGTGATGTAGTCATCGGCACCCAGCTTAAGGGCTACCACGACATCACTTTCACTGTCGCGCTGGGTGATAAAGAGTACTGGAAGAGCCCACTCCAGATTTCCCCGAATCCACTGCATCACCTCAAGGCCGGAGGATTCAGGCAGTTCCCAATCCAGAATCACCAGGTCATAAGTCTCACGGTTCAGCTCCTTGGTAAAAGCGGCAGCCTCCTTGAAATGGCGGCAGCTGTGCCCTGCCTCACGGATCCACGAGGTGAGGTTCTTGGCCTGGGCCGGATCATCTTCTAAATAAGCTATGCGCATTGAATCACCTGTTATTCTGTCGGCACCCCTTCTACGAAAGTGCTCTTTATTATCCAGGACAACCGCTGCCTCAACAACGTGCGAGTTCACATCTCACGTTCAGAATAAGCAAGGGATACCTTAGACTCCGACTACTTGGCCCAGCATATTTTTATTACCCGTTTAAACCAAGGGGGCTAATGTAAAGAAATGTATCAATGCCAGGGAGCCTGTCCGAGAATAGGCGTCGTAGCGAGGGAGATCCATTTTGAGTCATTTTCTCGGTCATTTGAGGCGAATAGTTACTCTTATTCAACGAAAATGAGCGGAAAAAAGGGCCACAATGGGCTTTTCGCAGTAGACGTCCTATTCCCATGCAGGCTCCTTGTGTACTGTAATGGATAAAGGCTACGCCAGAGCCCAACAAATGGTTCAAATCAAGGCGCATTCTGCGGTTAATGGCCCCTCCCCTAACAGTAGAGTGCAACGCAGGAGGGTAGGAATTTCAACTCACAAAGTCAATCGATTTCCCTGTCGAAAGAAGGGGTATTCACGCACTGACAAACCGAACTCAGTCGGTAGTCATGCTATGAACATACTGGCAGTCACCAAGAACATGGGCTGAAAGCTTCTATCTATGATGAACGCGCAAGACGAAAGCGCTGAAGAGCTGCATGAGAGCTGACGGGAGTCCGGGGAGATAACGTCAGCTATGGTGTGGGTGTCAAGTAGAGCGCTGCAGAAAGGCACGTATTTTATCGTCTTCGGTGGTGACTTAGGGGGGGTGGCGCAAACCGGTCATCAGCTCGCGCCACACGCACCGCACAATATTTGAACTCTGGTATCTTGCCGAAGGGATCAAGGGCATCATTGGTCAGCAGGTTGGCTG
>JBEVXV010001145.1:0-6562 GCA_040505915.1 Sedimenticola sp.
CGTACCACCACCCAAAGTCTCACCTTCAGAAAACCCTGGCACATTACCCATATCTCCATCGTTACCCCATGAGTATCCAGACGGATCCGTATACCTAAGTGGGTTATTTAACGTATACGAATAACGATTAAAGCTCTGGGACATATATGGAGCTTGGATAGTAGGATCCGCACTCAAAAACCTCCCAAGCGTCGGATCATAAACCCGCCCATTCATATGAATCAGATCCATCTCATCCACATGCTCATGACCGGTAAAACCACGGTTGGTATATGCGGGAATGATGGGTAGCCCGGTATCCGCACGCCAGTCGCCGCCACGCCTTGCACCGAACGGTTCGTAACTCATGCGTTCGACGATGTTGCTCTGGCCGTCGGTAATGGTATCGATGGAGCCGAGGGCATCGCGATGCAGATAGCGGGTGCTGTCCGGCAGTTTGGCCCAGGTGTCCCACTCTTGACTCTTTATGTGCATGGCCACCAGTTGACCATCGGCATAGATAAAGTGCTTATGCTCAATCTTGTTGTCAGTTCTAACGCGCTCGTAGAGATTACTGACATAGTGGGTTCTGGTGGTCCCGGCAGCCTTTCGTGTCCGCTTGCGATCAGGCCCGTAATTGAACTGAACGGTAGTATCACCTTTAATGAACTTTTTAGGTTTGTTGAAGCTGGTCCACTGGATGGTACGGCCACCACCACTGGTCATATTGCCGTTTTTGTCGTACTGGTAGCCGGTGTGGTTGGCTCCGGCACTCAGTAGTGCATGTGGTCCGGCGTTGTCGGAGGCGCGGTTCTGATCACCATAGAGGTAATCACCCACATCGCTTTTGTTGAGGATGTTGCCCTGGTCGTCGTAGCTGTAGTCAACCGTACTGTCGTAGGCGATGTCGCCTATCTGGCCGCTGACGTAGCTCTGGGTCAGACGGTCCATTCGGTCGTACTGAAAATCTTCGCTCAATCCCTGGATGTGGTCGATACGACTGGTAACGTTATTGAGTTCGTCGTATTGGTACTCAAGGTGGCGGGTGACAGGGGCCGAGCCGAAGCCGCTGACAATGTTCATCAGCTGGCCGGTGGCCTGGTCGTAGTGCTTTTGGGTCTCCAGGCCGTTGCCGACGATGCTGGCGGTAAGGCGACCGGCGGCATCACGGCCGGTGGCCCGCCAGAAGGTGATATCTCCCGTGCCACCCTGGAGCAAGCTCACCATGGTGCTGTAGGCGACGCTGTTCTGGCTCAGGCGGCTGGCGGTGCGGGCGTAGTCGTTTCTCCAGCTCTCGATCTGCCGCTGCCGGGTCTGCTGGGTCTCTACCTGTTGGGTGTAGTACTCGGCCAGAGCAGCGCCATCGGCTTCGAGGTAGTCGGGGGCGTTGTAGGCGTCCAGCTCCTCCTCGGTCAGTACCGTTGCCGGGGTGAGTGTTCCGGGGATCGCCTGGACAAAGGTGGTGATGCCGTCCACGTCGATGGGCACCCAGACCAGGTCAGGCTGGTTGATGACGGCATCGTTGAACTTGTCCCGTGCCTGCTGTTGGGCACGGGCATCCACCGCCAGTTGCCGTAGCAGTTGGGCGGTACCCGCTTCCCACTCGGCGATCGATTGGAGGTGATCCGCCTCTTTGGTGGTGATGGCGCCTCTGCCGCTGAAGCCCGGTTTGCCCTTGACAAAGATGGTGATGTCACCCACCTGGATGGGGATCCACACTAGGGGGGCGGTGAGGTTGGCCTGGTAGGCGGTTTCGATCTTCTGGATCGCGTCACGGGCGTAGTTGTCGTAGCGCGCTTTGGCATGGGTAAACCAGCTCTGTTGCCAGTCGGTCGGCATCATGCTGAGGATGGCGTCGGCAATCTGCTGGTACTCCGCCGCTTTCAGCTCCAGCTGGGTGGCCAGGGCGTTGAAGGTGGCGGCGCTCTGCTGCAGGGTCTCTATGGTCTGTTTGCGGTCCTCTTCCAGGAACGCTTTGTTGGGGGCCTCTTGACGGAGCTGTTCGGCGGTCTGGTAGTGGGCCTTGGCGCGGGCGCGGTAGACTGCCGCCTGGGCGCCGAGTTGATCGGCCTGAGCCTGGGCCTCTTGGAGTTCCTGCTCCAGTTGGGGTTGGATCTCGTCCCATTTCTGGCTCAGGTGGAGGGCGTCGTAGTCGCCGATCTGTGCCTCGGGTGTACGGACTGCCTTGAGGTAGCCCTGGTCGTTGTAGATGTTCTCCACCACCAAGCCTCGGGGCCGGGTCTCTTTGCTGACACGGCTAAAGCTGTCGTATTCGGTGGAGGTGGTGGTCGTCAGCCAGGAGGCGGTTGTGGTGTCGCTGGTGGCGCGCCCCAGGCTGTCGTAGGTGAGGGTTTTGCTATAGCCTTGGGGGGCGCTGACCTCGGCCAGTTTGCCGATGCCGTTGGCGGCGCTGTCGTAGATCCAGGTGGTGGTGCCTTCGGGTTCGACCCGTTCGGTCATGCGGCCCAGCAGGTCGTAGGTTTGTGTGACGGTCTGATTTTTGGCATCGGTCTGGCTGATCAGGTTGCCGAGGATGTCGTACTGGTAGCTCCACTGCCCCATGTCGGGGTCGTCCATGGCGATTTTGTGACGGCCGAGGGTGTCGTAGGTGAGGGTGGTGGTGACGCCGTTGGCATCAGTCACCCGCAGGTTGCCGATGGCATCGTATTGGTAGGTGACCCAGCCGCCGTCCTCTTCATCCACGCGTACCACTTTGCCCTGGGCGTTTTTGCGGGTGGTCTTGGTGTGGCCCTTGGCGTTGGTGACAGTGGCGGTGAAGCCGCTGTAGCTGAAGCGGTTTTCTATGGTGCTGCCGTTAGGCCCCTGTTGGGTTACTTTGGTGGGGCGACCGAGGATGTCGTACTCGCTGCTGGACCAGTGGGAGGCCTCGCCCTTGAAGTAGGGCAGTGAGCGGCGACTCACTTGCCCTAGGGCGTTGTATTCGGTGTCTTGGTAGACCGGGGTGCCGTCGAAGCCGATGGTGACTTTACGGATCACCTGCCCCAGTTTGTTGGAGTAGGTGGTGGTGGGGGTACTTCCGGCACTCTCGGTGGTGGTGTAGAGGAGGGTACCCAGGGGGGCGTCGTCCGGGCAGGCGGTGACGCCGCACATACCACGGTAGAGGGTGCTCCAGGTGCCGTCGGCGCGATCCTCGCGGATCTCGCGGCCGAAGCTGTCGTGCTCCCAGGTGGTGGTGAGGCCGTTGGGGCCGGTGAGGCTGGTCATCACCCCCAGCAGGGGGTCGTAGCTACGGCTCTCGCTGTGGCCGAGGGCGTTGGTAACGCTGACCGGGAAGCGGCCATCGGCGCTGTATTGGGTGTTTGCACTACGGCTGGTGATGCCCTGGCCACTGGTGGTGACCTGGATCTTGTTGCCGTAGCTGTCGTAGTCGGTGTCGGTCTGTTTGCGCTGTTCGGTGCTGTATGGCTCTATGATCTCGCGGCTCAACAGGCCGTCGGCGTTGTACTCAAAAGCGGAGGTTCGGGTGATGGGGCCTTGGCTACTGCTGTGGGAGTGGGTGACGGTGGCGCGGGTGAGTCGCCCCAGGTGCCAGAGGTCGGTGTTGTTGGTGTAGTCGCTGAGGGTCTGTTTTGTTTCAGTGCCCAGATTGTCAGCGGTGGTGACGGTGATCTCTGTGGGGTTACCGTAGGCGTCGTAGCTGTTGTCGGTAGTGGTGGTGACCAGCAGGGTGCCGTCGAGGTCATATTTCTTGTCGACACTCTGGGGGCTGTAGGCGAAGTAGACTTTTCCATTGTGGGTGGTGGTGGCGTTATAGTCGGCACTGGTCTCCCCCAGCAGTGTGCTGTCTGCCAGTCGCTGCTCGGTGCGGGAGACTTGGCCTGTGAAGGGGTAGTCCTGGCGGAACTCGGTTGTGGTGACGATACCGGTCTGCTCGTTGGTGGCCGTCATTGAGGCGAAGCCGAGGCTGCCGCGGCCCTGAAGCTGTGCCTTTAGCCCGGCGTATTGGTAGCTTGTGCCGTTAACGCCTCCCAGTCCATCCGGGGTGGTGACCTTACTCACCACATAGAGGGGGGCTTGCAGGTCGATCTCGGGTTTTTGGGCAGCACTCCCTTTGGTGTAGACGCTGGGATCGGTGAGGGGTTTGTAGTCGATGCTGGTGGCATTGCCGAGGCCATCGAAGATGGAGACGACCCGGTCGGTTGAGTAGTGTGATCGAGTGGTTGAGACGATGCCTTCGTTGCGATTAAGCAGCAGCAGGTCTACTTTACCGTCGCCGTGGATGTCACCAAACTGACGGTCGTAGCTGTTGTAGTGGTAGCTGCTGTTCGGCTCAATGGCGGTGAAACTCTGTGTAAAGGTGCCATTACCCAGGCCGGGGAAGATGTAGAGGCTGCCGGTGGCGACTGATGTCATCGTCAGGTCGGTGATGCCATCACCGTCCATGTCGAGAAATTCGCTGGTGTAGTCGTTGGTTGTCCAGCCGTTGCCGTCAGGATTTGAGGTGATAGGGGCGGTGGCAAAGGTGCCGTCACCGTGGCCGAGGAAGACATTGGCGGTGAACTCAGAAGTGGATGTCAGGACAAGATCAATGTTGCCGTCACCGTTGGTGTCGCGGAAGCGGCGGTTGTAGGCGGTGCTGTTCCAGCTACCTGGGATCACGGTTGCGATGGGCGCGGTAACAAAGGTGCCATTGCTCTTGCCAGCGAAGACATGGAGACTGGCGTTTCCGGTGGCACTCATCACCAAGTCCGCCATGCCATCGCCAGTGACATCGAAGGTATGGCGTGCATAGGCGGAATCCGTCCATCCGGCTCCAGCGATATCGGTAACCTTTGGATGGGTGGTAAAAGTACCGTCACCTAACCCTAAATAAACATAGGCAAGGCCCTCTGACTTTTGTAGCAGGATGAAATCAATATTTCCGTCACCATCAATATCGTTGAAATGGCGTTCATAGGAGTCATCGCTCCGCCCTGATGTGGCAATACCGCCGGAGATCGGGCCGGCAGCGAATGAACCATCGCCTTGACCGGGAAAGACCGTGAGTGCGGTGTCTGTTCTGAGACTCATCACCAAGTCGGTTAAACCATCACTGTTCGCATCAAGAAGATAGCGGGTGTAGGCATTCGAGGTCCAGCCGCTCCCCGAAGGATTCGAGTGCGTGGCGACACCTTCCAGTGTACCGTCGCTCTTGCCGGGAAAGACAAAGACCTCGGCCTCACTTTTTTTCAGTAGAACCAGATCACTCCGCCCATCACCATTCACATCTTGTACTTGGCGCTCGTAGGCGGCCTCTGACCAGCCACTGCCATTGAGATCAGTGGTTACCAAGGCGGTGTCATGCCCTTCTCTTGGCGGTTCAAAATCGAACTGGGTAGCCGGTAGGCAGTTGTTATTCCCGTCACACTCGCTCAGGCTGGTGAGCTGGCTGCGGCCGGTGGCTTCGCTCTGGCTGTAGTCGAGGTTGTAGCGTTTTACCGACTGGCTGTCGACGAGGCTCTCAATGGCTGTCAGGCGCTGGGTGCTCTTGACGCCGCCCCCCAGAGAGAAACCACTCATGCTGTCAGGTCGTGATTCGTAGTGGAATTTGACGGTGACGTCACTGTAGCGGATTTCGTTGGCGTAGTGCTCACCGATACCGGCGTTTTTGTGGTAGCTGTAGTTGATCAGGTTGCCGACTGCATCGGCTATCTGGTTGACCGCCCAGAGACGGGCACTCTGTTGACCGAGGACTTCAACTCTGGAGTCATCACTGTTACCGAACTCAAGGGTCTGGCCCGATTGGGTCTCCACCGTCCAGTGGCTGGGGCCGCTCCCCTGCTGTCCGTAGGAGTAGATTCTACTGAACCCTTCCAGTTCGGTGTGGTACTCGGTGCCGTTACCGCCGTCGATGCCGCTGATGGCAATCAGGCGTTGGCCATCCAGGCAGAAACGGTCATTGTCGTTGAGTTGCACACTGCGGTTGAATCCGTCCTGAGCCTGGGTGGCGGGACAACGATGAATGGATGAGAAACCGCCCAGGGAGAAGCCGACGCCCAACAGACCGTTGCCGCCACCGCTGCTGTAGTTGATGGAGAGTTCAGGTTGCATGCCTGCCATGCCTGCGGGGATACCGATGGGGAGGGTGTAGCCTGCGCCGCCGCTCTGATCGACCGAGAGCTCACCGGGGGTGTAGCCGGCGACGGTGTTGGCCACGACCATAGTCGGGATAGCCCCCGCAGCGGCAGCAAGAGCGAGTAACGGAACCAATAAACGACGTTTAATTCTGTTGTTGAGTTTTATTGCGAAAGATAGAACGGAGGTGACTGTGCGGTGACGTTCCATTGTTGTCACTGGCTCCCTTAAGATCATATTTTTTTTATTGGTACAGGGAGGCCGCTCATGATCTGCCATTTTCCTTTATTCTTGGCAGAAATCTGGAAGTGGCATCCCTTTGCCCACGCAGATATCACAATCGAAAGTCGCATAGTTTCTTTAGGGTGTCAAGATTTGTTTTCCCTTGAGGTATATTCAAAGGGCATTTATTTATTAGATATACTAAGTCAATCATTCTGCTACAAAACAACCAAGACACCCATGCATTTCCAGCACATCCATGACTCAAGAGTCAGGACAATAGACC
>JBEVXV010001146.1:0-14032 GCA_040505915.1 Sedimenticola sp.
ATGCTCATCAATTCTTCTCCGTCGAGTCTCCAATGGGCGAAGATAATAAGTAAAAAGGGGCAACAAGCCCATCTTTTTGTCAAATAACGGCGGCAGAAAATAAAAATCCCCGCATTTGGCGGGGATTTTTTGTCAGTAACACCAGAACTTGTCAGGAAGGTAACTTCTCAATAACCCAGTGCAGATGGATAACGTTCAGGTGGGTTTGGGGTCGGAGTCGATTGCCCACATCCATGTGGGCAATCGACTCCGACCCCAGGTAAAAAAAGTTATAGCTGAATAGTTACGTTTTCTCTAGTTATTCTGGATCACGATATTGGGGAATTTGGCCGCGTAGCTCTTCGCCTGCAGGGCCAGCTTAGCCGCTGTCTTGCGGGCTATCTCACGGTAGATCTGGGAGATACGCGCTTCAGGTTCGGCGGCCACGGTAGGCTTACCGTTGTCGGTCTCCTCACGGATGCGGATATCCAGCGGCAGGGCACCAAGGAAGTTAACACCATACTCCTCCGCCATACGTCTACCACCACCTTCACCAAAGATATGCTCTTCATGATTGCAGTTGGAGCAGATGTGGATACTCATGTTCTCGACGATACCGAGTACCGGCACCTCCACCTTCTCGAACATCTTGAAGCCTTTTTTGGCATCCAGCAGCGCGATATCCTGGGGAGTGGTAACAACCACCGCACCTGATACCGGTACCTTCTGCGCCAGCGTCAGCTGGGTGTCACCGGTGCCGGGGGGCAGATCGATCACCAGGTAGTCGAGGTTATCCCAGTTAGTGTCATTGAGCAGTTGCTCCAGCGCCTGGGTGACCATCGGGCCACGCCAAATCATCGGCGTCTCTTCGTCAATCAGGAAGCCAATGGACATCGCCTGTATGCCGTAGTTCACCTTCGGCTCCATGGTCTTGCCATCCTTGGACTCAGGCTGACCGCTGATTCCCAGCATACGTGGCTGAGAGGGGCCGTAGATATCAGCATCCAGTATACCAACCGTGGCACCCTCTACAGCCAGGGCAAGCGCAAGATTGATAGCGGTAGTGGATTTACCCACCCCCCCCTTGCCGGAAGCGACGGCGATAATGTTTTTGACATTATCGATCGGCTTCAGAGACTTCTGTACCGAATGGGCGGTCACTTTCCAGCCAACCGAGACATCGGCGGAGGCTATACCATCGACACCTTCGACCAAGCCTTTTATGGTATCTGCTAATTCGTCAACAAGGCTCTTAGCGGGAAATCCCAACACAACCTCGACGTTGACCTTATCACCGGTAATTTCGATCGACTTGACCGCTTTGGTAGTTACCAGGTCTTTCTCCATATGGGGCTCGATATACCCCTTGATCGCCGCTTCAATCTGTTCTTTCGTCACTTCAGCCATGTTTGTCTCCTGAAAGCGGCGCCCGACAGCCGTAGCCCCGCAGAAATACTTGGTATATGGGCGCGCATTCTACATTATCAACCTGAGAGTCACCAACCAAAATAGTTGGTTATGTATAATCCCTTGTATTTATTGCAATATGCATCAGAGTGCAACGCTCGATATCAGAGAGCACTCCCCCCAAAGCACTAGAAAAAAAATCTCAAAACCCTTAAGCTTCCTGAGTGATACTTGGGGTCTGAGTCGACTGCCCACATGAATGTGGATAAGGAGTGTGAGCTGGGAGCGGAAGCATTGCGGTGAATAACTTTGTATTTTTCCAAAATCTTACCGCAATCGACTTTGATCCCTGGTGAAAATATCCCTATCCACCTTGGCGAGCGCCACCATACCGAGACAAAAAGGTGATCGAATGAGAAATGGTACTTTGGTAGGGATATTGCTCTCCCTGGCTATCTCCACAAACGTGCTCGCTAGCGACAAAATGGTCATCGGCACCGGCCTCAAACCACCACTGGTCTCTTCAGAAACAGCACCCGGCTTTCTCGACACCCTCGCCAAAGAGGTATTTCACCGACTGGGAATTGAGCTGAAGGTGATCATTCTGCCCGCCGAGCGGGCACTGATTAACGCCAATAATGGTATCGAGGATGGTAACCTGTTACGAATCAAGGGGCTTGAAAAACAGTACCCCAACCTGATTCGAGTACCTGAAAAGATGATGAACTCGGAGTTCGTCGGCTATGCCGTCAAGCCCATCGTTTCCAGGCCGGGATGGACGCGCCTCTCTAATCTTATCGTCACCTACCCCAAAGGCTGGAAGATTTTTGATGCCAATACCAAGCGTGCTGAAAAGGTGTTAATGGTCGGCGACCCGCTACAGATGTTCGCACTACTCCGGGAAGATCGGGCCGATGTCGCACTCTATGAAAAGTGGCAGGGACTACTGCAAGCGAGAAACGCCGGTCTGCAGGGGCACAAGGTACTAAATCCCCCCTTTGCCTCTATGGAGATGTTTATGTACCTGAACAAAAAACATAAAGCGCTGGTACCTAAAGTGGCAAAAACTCTCCAGCAGATGAAACAGGACGGTACCTACCAGAAGATCTTTGACCAGACACTGACTCCATTATTACACTAACGGAAGAACAGTTTGCAGCCTCCAGATTCCCTATCAGATATTTTTCGCAGCCCACTGGGGCAGCGCCTGCTTATCTATATCGTCCTGTTCAGCTCGTTAATCACGCTGATCATCACTGCACTACAGATCCACAACGACTACCGACATGAACGCTCAACTATTGAGAGACAGTTCCAGCAGATAGAGAACAGTAGACTCGACAGTATCGCCCAGGGTGTTTGGGTAGTTGATGATATCCAAGTACAAAAACTGATCCGGGGACTAAAACAGCTCCCCTACACAGAGTATGTAGGCATATCTGTTAACGGCGAACTAAAATGGAGTGAAGGTGAAGGCGAGATAGATAACGAGATAGGAAGAACATTTCCGCTCACCTACAAACATCGGGGCAAAGCGCTGCAGATCGGCGTATTGGAGATCAAGAGTTCGCTGGATGATGTCTATATGCACCTACTCGGCAAGGCTTTCTTTATTCTGCTGAGTAATGCACTGAAGACCACCCTTGTAGCACTGTTTGTCCTCTTTCTTTTTTATCACCTGCTCGGCAAGCACATCATCAAGCTCGCCTCTTTCGCCAATCACTTCGGCAAGGGTGATGACCTCCCCCAGTTTCAGCTGCTGCGGAAGCAGTCAGTGTATCAAAAGGCGGATGAACTGGATCAGCTTGCCGGGTCGATCAACCAGATGGTTGACACACTACAGAAGCGTGAGAGCGACCTCCGGGTGCTTGCCACCACCGTGGAGCAGAGCCCAAACTCCATCATCCTCACTGACCCGCAAGGGAGAATAGAGTACGTCAATAACAAAGTGTCAGAGATTACCGGCTATACACTGGATGAAGTGAAAGGTAAAAACCCAAGCCTGTTCAGGTCAGGTCAGACACCACAGGGCATCTATCGGGATCTCTGGAAAACAATCTCAGCAGGGAATATCTGGACCGGAGATCTATACAACAAGAAGAAGTCAGGTGAACTCTACTGGGAGAGTGTACGCATAGCATCGGTTAAGAGCAGCAGTGGGGCCATACTCCACTATGTCGCCATCAAAGAGGACATCACTCTACGAAAAACCTATGAAGAACAGCTTCTGCACCAAGCCAATTTCGACCATCTTACCAACCTGCCCAACCGGCTTCTCGCCATTGACCGCATCTCCCAGGCGCTGATCTCCCATCACCGGGACAAGGGGCATGTGGTGATCATGTTTATTGACCTTGATCGCTTCAAAAACATCAACGATACCCTGGGCCACGGCACGGGTGACCAGTTACTCATTGATGCCTCGTTGCGCTTGAAGGAGGCACTCCGGTTAGAGGATACCCTGGCCCGTTTCGGCGGTGATGAGTTTCTGATAGTGCTACCGAATATACCCAATACACACAGCGTTGAGATCGTGGCCGAAAAAATTGGCGCCACCATGGCACAACCGTTCCTACTGGAGGGCCGTGAGGTCTATGTCACAGCCAGTATCGGTATCACCATCTATCCGGAAGATGGAGACACACCACAGATACTCCTGCGTAATGCAGACTCCGCCATGTATCAGGCAAAAGATGAGGGGCGTAACAACTACTGTTTCTTTACCCCATCAATGAACGAGCATGCGAGAGTCCGAATGGAGATGGAGTCTGAGCTTCGACAAGCTCAACACAATAGTGAATTTGAACTCTATTTCCAACCCATCATTGATGCCAACAGTAAAAGACTCATCGGTGCAGAGGCGCTGTTGCGCTGGCACAATCCAAAGTTAGGCAATGTAGCCCCAGCGACATTTATACCACTGGCGGAAGATATCGGCTTGATACTGCCGGTAGGCGCCTGGGTACTGCAGCAGGCCTGTAGGGTGGCAGCTTCCTGGCAGCAGCCCGGAGTGAAACCACTTCGGATAGCGGTCAATGTCTCCCCCCGACAGTTTCAGGCAGGCGATATCGTTAAAGCAGTCTCCCGTGAACTGACGAGGAGCGGCCTGCCTCCCCACTGCCTGGAGATTGAGATAACTGAACGACTACTACTTGATGATGCGCCTGAGATTCACAGCATGCTCTCCCAGCTGCATCAGATGGGTGTTCGCCTCTCTATAGATGATTTTGGCACCGGTTACTCGGCACTGGGGTATCTAAAAAAATTCTCCTTTCACACCCTCAAGATAGATCGCTCATTTGTCTGTGATATCCCCACCAACTCCGAGGACGCCGCTCTCGCCACTGCCATCATCAGCATGGCCCACGGCCTTAAGCTGGAGGTGGTCGGCGAAGGTGTCGAGAGCGAGGCACAATTCAACTACTTACGGGAAGAGGGGGTCGATATGGTGCAGGGCTTCCTCTTCAGTCGACCATTGCCGATCGACGATTTTTCCCAACTCCTCACCCTCCGTGACAAACCGCTCATACCAGTTGAGTGGAGAGCGGGTGAGAATCTCAACTAGGCGCTACAAAAAGCCCCACCACACAGAGAAACCCGCATGACAAAGTGGCAGTAGTTGTGCTCAAGCCACTTCCCAAATAAACTGCCATTCCAGCCAGATCCCAACTATGGGATAATGGCGGCCCAAACTAAACTCAGCGATAGACGTTACCCATGAGCAAAAGTGTGCGAAAAATTCTTGTAACCAGCGCCCTCCCCTACGCCAATGGTCCGATCCATATCGGCCATCTGGTGGAGTATATCCAGACCGATATCTGGGTCCGTTATCAGAACATGGTTGGAAACAACTGCCTCTACGTCTGCGCCGATGATGCTCATGGCACACCGATCATGCTGCGCGCACGCCAGGAGGGGATCGACCCGGAGGCGCTGATCAAGCGTGTAGCTAAAGAGCACACTGCCGATTTTGCCGCGTTTAATGTCAAGTTTGACAACTACCACTCCACCCATTCGGAGGAGAACCGGATCTGTGCCACCCGCATCTACGAGCGTAACCGGGATGCAGGTCATATCGCCCGCCGCACCATATCTCAGGCCTACGATCCGGAAGAGAAGATGTTCCTGCCGGATCGCTTTATCAAGGGTGAGTGTCCAAAGTGTGGCGCTCAGGATCAGTACGGCGATAACTGTGAGGTGTGTGGTGCTAGCTACTCACCAGCAGAGCTGAAAAACCCGGTTTCGGCCGTTTCCGGTGCAACCCCGGTGGAGAGGGAGTCCGAGCACTACTTTTTCAAACTCGGCGACTTCGAGGAGATGCTTAAGTCCTGGACAAGAGGCGGCCACCTGCAGAACGAGGTGTCCAACAAGCTGGACGAGTGGTTCACCGTGGGACTTCAGGAGTGGGATATCTCCCGCGACGCACCCTACTTTGGTTTTGAGATCCCGGATCACCCAGGAAAATACTTCTACGTCTGGCTTGATGCGCCTATCGGCTATCAGGCGAGCTTCCAGAACCTCTGCGATCGTACCGAGGAACTCGAATTCGATGACTACTGGTCCAAAGAGTCAGACACCGAGCTCTACCACTTTATCGGCAAGGACATTATCTACTTCCATGCCCTATTCTGGCCCGCCATGCTCCATGGTGCCGGTTTCCGTACCCCTACCGCCGTCTTTTCACACGGTTTCCTGACCGTAGATGGTCAGAAGATGTCCAAATCACGGGGCACCTTTATCAAGGCGCGCACCTACCTTGACCATCTCAACCCCGAATATCTGCGCTACTATTTTTCTGCCAAGCTAAGCTCCGGGGTGGAGGATATAGACCTCAATCTGGAGGACTTCAGCGCCCGGGTCAACTCCGATCTAGTGGGTAAAGTGATCAATATTGCCAGCCGTTGCGCAGGCTTTATTAAGAAGCGTTTCGAGGGAAAACTCTCGGCAACGCTCTCCGAGCAGGCGCTGTTCGATGCGTTTATCGAAGCCGGAGAGTCGATCTCTCAGCGTTATGAGAAGCGTGAGTTCAGCCACGCGGCGCGGGAAATTATGGCGCTGGCAGATCGTGCCAACCAGTATATCGATGAGAAGAAGCCCTGGGTAATGGCAAAGGAGGAGGGGCGTGACCAGGAGTTGCATGACGTCTGCTCTATGGGCATCAACCTGTTCCGGCTTCTGATCGGTTATCTGCGCCCTATACTGCCGACAACCACAGAGAAGTCAGAAGCGTTTCTGCAGGTGGAACCTCTCACCTGGGAGATCCTCGCGACACCTCTTACCGACCACGCCATTGCCAAGTTCAAACCGCTGATGACCCGAGTCGAAAAGCAGCAGATTGACGCGATGGTTGAAGCATCACTGGATGACCTGACAGCAGCAGATGTCAAAAAGACCAAGCCCAAAGAGATTGCTGCCGAGGGTCATTTGACGAAAGACCCTATCGCCGACACAATCGACTACGCCGATTTTGCCAAGGTGGATCTACGCATAGCAAAAATCGTCAAGGCCGCCCATGTAGAGGGTGCCGACAAGCTGCTACAGCTGACACTGGATATTGGTGGCGAAACCCGCAATGTTTTTGCCGGGATAAAAGCCGCCTACGCCCCCGAGGATATTGAAGGAAAGCTGACCCTGATGGTTGCCAATCTGGCACCCAGAAAGATGCGATTCGGTATTTCAGAGGGTATGATACTCGCCGCCGGGCCAGGAGGTGAGGATCTCTACATCCTCAACCCGGACACAGGTGCAGAACCCGGAATGCGGGCAAAATAGGCTCAAAATATGGGCATATTAAAGTGATAAATGACAAGTTACTAAGTGACGTCCTGGTCTCTACGGCAACACTAAACAACTTAAAAAACCGATGCATCTAGCGCTGTTATCTGATATATAAGCAAATCACTATTTAATTAGTCGCTTGTGCGCATAGAGATCAACCATTAATATTCCATGGTTATTAAACTGACAAAAAGTATCCGATGAAAGAGTTCGCAATCATCCTCATCAGCACCATTCTGGTCAATAACTTCGTTTTGGTGAAGTTTCTTGGCCTGTGCCCACTCATGGGAGTATCCAAGAAACTGGAGACTGCCATCGGCATGGGTATGGCCACTACCTTCGTCTTGACCCTGGCTTCAGTTTGCAGCTATTTGGCCAATGAGTACCTGCTGGCTCCCTTGGGGCTGGAGTACCTTCGCACCATCACTTTTATTCTGGTGATTGCGGTCCTGGTGCAGTTCACCGAAATGGTGATGCATAAAACCAGCCCCATGCTCTACCAGCTGTTGGGTATATTTCTACCACTGATCACCACCAACTGTGCGGTACTGGGTGTGGCGCTACTCAACATCCAGGAGCACCATAATTTTATAGAATCGGCTCTCTATGGGCTGGGGGCAGCCGCTGGTTTCTCGCTGGTGCTGGTACTGTTTGCCGGGATACGGGAGCGCGAAGCGGTATCTGATGTCCCCGCCCCGTTCAAAGGCAGTGCCATCGCACTCATCACCGCTGGCATGATGTCCATCGCCTTTATGGGCTTTGCTGGTCTGGTTGCTGGCTGAGGGAGTCCCTAATATGTTTATCGCAATTATCGTTCTCGCTATACTCGCCCTCGCTTTTGGCTTAATGCTGGGCTACTCGTCGATCCGCTTCCATGTCGAAGGCGATCCCATCGTTGAACAACTCGATGCCCTATTACCACAGACCCAGTGTGGTCAGTGCGGCTACCCCGGCTGCACCCCATACGCAGAGGCCGTTGCCGGAGATGAGGCTGAGATCAACCTCTGCCCTCCCGGTGGCGAGTCCACCATGATGGCACTGGCCGAAATGCTCGGTAAAGAGCCGCTGCCTATGGGCGAGAGTGGCAGCGAAGTGAGTGGCCCTGCGGTAGCCCACATCCGTGAGCAGGAGTGCATTGGTTGCACCCTCTGCATCCAGGCATGCCCGGTTGATGCCATCCTTGGTGCCGCCAAGCATATGCATACTATCATCAGCCAGGAATGTACTGGCTGTGAACTCTGCCTACCACCCTGTCCTGTGGAGTGCATCGACATGACTCCGGTCAAGGTCGATATAGACAACTGGTGCTGGCCCTTCCCCAAACCCACTGGAGAGCTGCCCGGCGCTAGCCCATCGATGGCGGGATAATAATAATGCAGCAATTGAAAAATAGTTCCCAACCCCGCAAACTGCACCGTTTTCACGGTGGCTTGCACCTGCCTGACAATAAGCAGCAATCGGCCGGTTCAACCGTAAAGAAGGCGCAGCTACCACAGCGACTGATCGTCCCCCTGTCTCAGCACATAGGTCAACCAGCCGAGGCCATGGTCAACGTTGGTGACCATGTTCTCAAAGGTGAGATGATCGGCAAATCTCAGGGCTATATCAGCGCACCTGTGCATGCACCCACTTCTGGCGTAGTCACAGCGGTTGCGGTACACCCGGTTCCCCACCCCTCTGGTCTCCCCGCACTCTGCATCACTATTGATAGCGACGGTGAAGAGCGCTGGGGTGAGCTGCCGGAGAAGATTACCGACTATAGCGCTCAAGAGCCCGATGTTCTGCGTGAACGTATCCGCAATGCCGGCATTGTCGGGCTGGGTGGCGCCGCCTTCCCTACCAGCGTCAAGGCCAATCCCGGGGCAGATACACCGATTCACACACTGATAATAAATGGTGCTGAGTGTGAACCCTACATCACCTGTGACGATATGCTGATGCGTCAACATGCAGGGCAGGTAGTCAGCGGTGCCGCTATTTTGCGCTATATCATTGGTGCTGAAAACTGCCTAATCGGTATTGAGGATAACAAGCCCGAGGCCATTGCTGCGATGGAAGCTGCCGTGGCAACTGCGGCTGCTGAGTGGGCCGAAGTAGTGACCATCCCTACGCGCTATCCCAGCGGTGGAGAAAAGCAGCTGATCAATGTATTGACCGGCAAAGAGGTACCCAGCGGTGCTATCCCGAGTCAAATCGGCTTTGTCTGCCACAACGTCGGTACCGCTGCGGCTGTAGCTGATGCGGTGCTAGAGGGGAAACCCCTGATTTCACGCTATGTCACCCTCACCGGAAAGGGTATCAGTAAGCCCTGTAATCTGGAGGTACTAATAGGAACTTCGGCCAAGGAACTGGTTGAACAGGCTGGCGGCTATACCGATAAGGTAGAAAAATTGATTCTCGGCGGGCCGATGATGGGCTTTACGCTGGAGAGTGATGCGGTACCCATCACCAAAGCAGCCAACTGCCTGCTTGCCACTGACAGCAGTGAATCCCCCTCCACAGGGAGTGCCTTGGCGTGTATCCGCTGTGGTCGTTGCGCTGAAGCCTGCCCAGTATCCCTGTTGCCGCAACAGATGTATTGGCACTCCCGGGCCAATAATTTTGAAAAAGCCCAGGAGTACAACCTGTTCGACTGTATCGAGTGCGGTTGCTGCTCCCATGTCTGTCCATCCCGCATACCCCTGGTACAATATTTCCGCTACGCCAAGACAGAGAGTTGGGCCAAGGAGCGTACGGCAAAAGCCACAGATCGCGCCCGTGCCCGCAGTGAAGCCAAGACCATTCGCCAAGAGCGTATACAGGCAGAACGCAAGGCACTATTAGCCAAGAAAAAAGCCGCACTGGCAAAAAAAGCTAAAGCAAAGCCTGCAGCAGACAAAGAGGCTGATGCCGATCCCAAGAAAGCAGCAATCGATGCGGCAAAGAAACGGGCGGCTGAAAAGAAAGCTGCGATGGCAAAAAATGGTATCGAACCCGGAAATACTGAAAACCTCACTGATGCCCAGCAACAGGCGATCAACGAGGCCGATGCCAGACGCAACGGAAGCGGTGCTGAAATGAAAAAGGGCGAAGAGGCCACAGCCACTTCGGAACAAAAGGGTCTATAACCAAATGCAGTTCCCAACTTTTACATCACCCCATACCGACCGGCCCAACAGCGTACGTCAAAACATGCTGTTGGTGATTATCGCCTTGCTGCCAGGAGCAGCAGCAATTTTTTGGTATTTTGGCTGGGGCGTTATCATCAATATGGCCATTGCTTCTGCCACGGCCATCTCCTGCGAAGCACTGGTCATAAAGATGAGGGGGCGTAAGGCGATGCCCGCCATCGGTGACCTCAGCGCACTGCTCACCGCACTGCTGCTGGCCGTCGCCCTGCCACCCCTACTCCCCTGGTGGCTGACAGTGATTGGTACCGCATTTGCCATCGTGGTAGTGAAACAGCTCTACGGTGGCCTCGGCTACAACCCATTTAATCCGGCCATGGCAGGCTATGTACTGCTACTGATCTCCTACCCGGTGCAGATGACCTCCTGGCTGCCACCCATCATGCTCAATGAGAATCCACTGACGCTGATCCAGACAGCAACGGCAATCTTCTCCAGCACACTACCCATCGAGCTTACCTGGGATGCCCTGACCATGGCCTCGCCACTGGATAACATGCGCACCCAGCTGGATCTTAATGTCACCCTCAGTGAGATCCAACAGAGCCCCCTGTGGGGTAATTTTGGTGGCCTCGGCTGGGAGTGGGTCGGTAACTGGTTCCTGCTCGGCGGCCTGTTTCTGCTCTACAAGCGGGTAATCAGCTGGCATATCCCGGTATCTATGCTCGGAAGCCTGCTGCTGATCGCCACGCTCTTCTACTTTATCGATCCGGAAGCCCACCCCTTTGGCCTCTTCCATATCTTCAGCGGAGGTGCCCTACTGGGAGCCTTCTTTATCGCTACCGATCCAATCACCGCCTGCACTACGCGCAAAGGGCAGCTTATCTTTGGCGCTGGCATCGGGCTGACGGTCTACATTATTCGTACCTGGGGAGGCTACCCCGATGCCGTCGCTTTTGCGGTACTACTGTTCAATATGGCGGTCCCCTTGATTGATCACTATACCCAACCAAGGGTATTTGGCCATGGCGGAGGGCGTTCCAGTGAATAAGCAGCGTATACTCATCGCCGGTCTACTCCTTGCCATGTTCAGTGCCGCTGGAACAGGACTGGTGGCATTTACCCATCAGCAGACAGCAGAGCGTATCGCTGCCAATGAGCGCGAAGCGCTACTGCGTAGCCTCACGGCCCTGGTACCCGAATCATCCATCGATAACGATATCGTCTCTGACCGCACTTCTGTCAGCAGTGTCGAACTGTTAGGCGGCACAGAGATAGATGTCTACCTCGGCCGCAAGGGAGTAGAGCCGGTGGCTGCTGTATTCGCCAGCGTTGTTCCCGATGGCTACAGCGGACCGATCAAACTGCTGGTGGCGGTGCGTGTTGACGGTACGCTCGGTGGTGTTCGCATCGTCTCCCACAAAGAGACACCGGGTCTCGGTGACAAGGTGGAGGAGCGCCGTTCGGACTGGGTCTACTCCTTCAACGACAAATCCCTCGACAACCCTGACATCTCAGGTTGGAAGGTAAAACGTGATGGCGGTATTTTCGACCAGTTTGCCGGTGCCACTATCACCCCGCGCTCGATTGTTAAGGCGGTAAAAAACACCCTAATCTACTTTAGAGAGAACGGCAGAGCCCTGTTCAGTAGCAAAGCTAAGCCCCAGGAGCAAAAGAATGGCTGAAACCGGTTACGGCACCCTCATCAAAGAGGGGCTATGGGGTAATAACCAGGCACTGGTGGCGCTGCTCGGCCTCTGCCCCCTGCTGGCGGTCACCAACACCGCCATCAACGGCCTGGGGTTGGGTATAGCGACCACCTTGGTACTCACCCTCTCCAACACCACCGTCTCTCTTATTCGTAATATGGTGCGTAAAGAGGTGCGATTACCGATCTTTGTTATCGTTATCGCCTCCTTCGTTACCGCAGTGGAGCTGAGCATGAACGCCTGGTTCCACGAGCTCTACAAGATTCTCGGCATCTTTATTCCCCTGATCGTCACCAATTGCGCGATTATCGGTCGCGCCGAAGCGTTTGCCTCAAAGAACCGCGTCGATAGGGCCATAGTGGATGGGCTGGCGATGGGGGTAGGCTTTACCTTGGCGCTGGTCGCCTTGGGTGCGATGCGTGAGATCATCGGCATGGGCACACTCTTCTCACAGGCCGACCTGATGTTTGGTGAGGCGGCGGCAGGACTCACCATCTCCTTCGGAGACAATTTCCAGGGCATGCTCCTGGCGATACTTCCCCCCGGTGCTTTCATCGGCCTGGGACTGATGATCGCCCTCAAGAACGTCATTGATGCGCGCCTGCAAAAACGACGCAGCCGTATCAGTGCCAGTGAAACTGCTGAGATGGCACCTAGCCCAAGCTGACAGCTACCTGTATAGGGATTTGTCGGGGATGAATAAAGCGATTCGTCAGCAGATCTTTGAGCGACTGCGTGCCAACAACCCCAATCCTAAAACCGAGCTTAACCACAGCTCAACCTTTGAGTTGCTGATTGCTGTGGTGCTCTCAGCACAGGCCACTGACAAAGGCGTCAACAAGGCCACCGATAAACTCTTCCCAGTGGCCAACACCCCGGAAACGATACGGGCACTGGGGGAGAACGGGTTAAAGAGGTACATTAAGACGATCGGCCTGTTTAACGCCAAGGCAGCCAATATCATCAAGACCTGTAGCAAGCTCATTCAGGAGCATGGCAGCAGGGTTCCAGATGATCGACCTGCCCTTGAGGCGCTCCCTGGGGTTGGTAGAAAAACGGCGAACGTAATCCTCAATACCGCCTTCGGCCAACCCACCATGGCGGTAGATACCCATATTTTCCGCCTCAGTAATCGCACCCGTATCGCTCCGGGAAAAAATGTACTGGAGGTAGAGAAAATGCTCCTTCGCCACACCCCAAAAGAGTTTATGCTTGACGCTCATCACTGGCTGATTCTCCATGGGCGTTACACATGCATTGCCCGCAAGCCTCGTTGTGGATCCTGTATCATCGAAGATCTTTGCGAATATAAAGAGAAGAGTCTCGACTGAGGATAAACCTACATGTTTGGTAATGACCGCATTCAGATGCGCCGCATCTTCACAGAAGCCTGGCGCAAATCCCAGGAAAAGCTGCCACTAGAGCCGCTGGAACAGGTGATCGCCAACATCATCGAACTGCACCCCGAATACCACCGTATGTTAAGCAAGGGCGAGGAGCTCCTCGACCGCGACTTCCTACCTGAGGGGGGAAAGGAGAACCCCTTCCTCCACATGGGGATGCACATCAGCCTGCAAGAGCAGATTTCTACCAACAGACCGTCCAGTATCTCAACGCTCTATGAGCAGTTGGTGAGTCAGTGTGGTGATGCACACAATGCCGAGCATCAGATGATGGAGTGCCTGGGACGGATGCTGTGGGAGGCTCAACGAGCCAACCGCATGCCCGATGAGCAGGCTTACCTACAGTGCATCAGAGCGCTTGTTAGCTGATTCTTACGCCTAAAGGTTGAACTTCAGGTAACTATTCAACTACACCCATTTTTGGACTATTTTCACTCGATTGCGCCAGGACTGGTGGAAAATACACCTTTATACGACACAATCGACTCCGACCCCAAGCCCTGCTGAATAGTTACAAGTTTATGGAGTCGAACCCGAATGGCGCTTACTTAAGCGGTCTTTATACCGTAGGAGCGACTTTAGTCGCGATGAACGTCGCACCAAACCCTTACTTTGTGCCAGATTCCTTCGCGACTGAAGTCGCTCCTAC
>JBEVXV010001147.1:0-2106 GCA_040505915.1 Sedimenticola sp.
TCCCCCCAACTCATCGAATAGTGGTTGTTTGGCAATAGTTTTAACAGTGAATCGAACTCCTCCCAGACGCTGGGCAGGCTGTCATCTTTCAGGACGATCATGAACTGCCAGCGGTGTTTGTGGCACTGCGCCATAATCGGGCCATTGGCATAGAGTCCGTCCAGCAGTAAGAGAATTGGCAGGCGGGGGAAATAGTCCTTCAGTCGCTCGGCCAGCCGCTTAAAGGCGCGTTGTTCGCAATCCTGCTTATTGTTTTCCATGTCACCCTGCTCATATTCAAGAAATTCACTGAGCAGAGGGATAACCATGCCGTTTTGGAAGGTCAGGTTGGCCTCCAGCACATAGACATAATACTGATGCTTATCTTGTTCAGTATCTGTGTCGCCGTCTATCGGATCAGCTGTTTTTCCTTTCTTGATCCTGCGCTGCAGCAATTGTTCGCACCAGATGGCATTGAACGGCATTTTCTGGGTGCCATCAATGGCGATGGGGTAGCAGTTGTTGATCAGGTAACGGCGGAACGTTTTCTTTGCAATGAGGCGATGGATCAATTCAACGAGGGTTTGTTCAATCTGATTCGTGTCAATGCGGCTCAGCAGACGAAACAGGCTATCTGCATGGGGCAGGTCATTGAGTTCGGGAAACAGCAGGCGCACGTTCTCCTTGAACTGCGGGTGCGTCATCTCCCGGTTGGCCTGGCGGCGTGAAGAGAGATGGAACACGAACATCAGCAGACCGTACAGCATCAACAGCGTCAGACTGTGCTTGAGTTTTTTCGGGTTTCTCGGATCAGGAATCTGATTCAGGTGCTTGAGTAGTTGTGGCAACTGCGCCTTGATGATGCGCATCTGCCCGGTAACTGCATCCAGGCGACCCTCCCGTTCTGCTTCAACGCTGTCGTAGGGGCTGGTGGCATTGGAGGATGTGGTGTGGGTTTTAGGTGTTAGCCCTTGGCTCCGTTGTGTGTCGCGCAGCTCTTTTTCCAACTGTTTTTTTTTACGTCGCAGCGCCTTGATCTCCTCGCGTCCAGGGCGGCGGCTGGGTTTGCTCATTCGATGATTCTTCCTTGTAGTTGTTCTGAACAGAGTAGGGTGCGAAATTGTTGATCCAGTGGTTTGACGAAGATCTGTTTCGGGCGGGTGCAGTAATGCTTGCCGGGTCGCGTGACGCCCTCGCCCCGGGTCATCCCCGGCGTTTGCCAACCAGCGGCCTTGTAGCAGGCACCGGTATGCTGTTGGGGATCAACAAAGGTCTCCATTAACACCGGGCGGTAACCCCAGCGCACGGCCCAGTCCTGGGCAACGCGCCGAGCGAGCTGGCCCAGAGCATGGCTGGCCAAATATGGAATCTGCACCCAGGGGAAAATCAGATAGCGGCTGTTGTTGATCACCCAGGGCAGGTTGCGCTGCCGCTTGGCGGCGGACCAACCAATCCAGTGATCCCTATGGTGTAATGCCCTGGCGGCGCCGCTGATCAGCAGGCAACCCAGCCGCTCGTCATGGGCCGACAGGAAATAGCGCAGCCAGTTACCAAAGGGACGCTTGTAACTGAGGGGATGATAGCGCGCCACATACTCATTCCATAACTGCACTTGCTCCTTGTCTTCCACCAGCTGCAGGTCAATGGGGGAGAAGGCCTTCAATGGGCCTTTTATCAGGGGTTGTTCGATGGTGCGGCGTGTGAGGACTGGCGGTTTGTCCGGGGTTAATCGCCCGCAAGCCGATTTAGCTGGTAGCTCCACGAAACCTTGATCGGCCAGGCGATCCAGCAGTGCCAGGCAATTTTTTACTTTAGGCGCACCTGATGGACTGTACCAACTCAGGTGCTCACAAAGCGTCTGCGCCAATTCGTGACGGCTTAAGCCTGGAAAGCATTTTACTACTTTTTGAATATGATCGGCTTCTTCAGGTCGGATATCCCTTAGGCCTTGTCGAATCACCTTGCTTTCCAATCTGCACCTTCCTGAGTAGCCTGTCAGAGTGACTTGCTCACGCTTATCATGCCAGATGCGGAAAGATTTATCTACCCGCTAAAACGAAAAATATTTTTCAGTTAGGCTGGGAATGCATGGAAACATTGGGGTTGTGATGATGTGCGTCAGGGCTG
>JBEVXV010001148.1:0-7367 GCA_040505915.1 Sedimenticola sp.
GGCGTTAGAGCGCCAAGCGAAGCTTGGTGCACCTTGCAGGGTGCAAGTCCCTGTCCGGCAAGGTTTAGCCAACCACCGGTATCGAGTGTTGCGTCTGTGGCGGAGTGGGTGGAATTCCCGTGAACAAGACAGATGAAGCGTACACAGAGAATCTTGCAGGCCGTAGGGGTAACCGTATACCCTGAGAGTTGGTACAGCTTCGAAATGCAAGTTGAGGTTGGCGAGGGTTTTAACGTACCCGAAGCCAAAATGAAGCATCCGAGAAATGGCAAGGATGTGAATGGCCTCCGGAGTCATCAGGCTGTGGCATGTAAGAAGAGGTGCACACAAGAACTTGGGAAGCCCCATATATTGTCTTAGATATTGGTGGGGCTCCTCGCTACTTCAGGTGGGTAATCGAGTAATAATGGCTTCATATTCTTGGTAAACAACGTTGAAATATCATGCAGGATGAGGGGAGTCAAGGAGGAACGCAGGCGCTTGCGCCGAGTAGTCCTTGACTCCCCTCATCCTGCATTCACCCTATTAGGCAGGGAGCGCACAGCGCCCCTGCCACCCGGCGAGGGCGGGGTAAGCCCTGTGGCTAAGGGGCAGAGCCCCTGTTGAACGTTCAAATAAAACTATCTGATTGATATAAAGCAGGTTTTTAGTTACCCACTTGAAACAGCGAAGAACCAACAATTGTTTATACCTTTCCTCAGAAGCCAGGCAAGCATTTAGTGGAGCATATCATTGTGCACATATGCATTCAGGATTAACTCAGGGCAGCCTTAATGCAGAATTAGCAAAGAAAAACTGGCTGGAAATAATAGAGGCTGGAAATGTAATATTAAAAAGCATGGAACTACCTCCTCTGGAAGATAAAGATATTGAGTTATTATCTAGTGATAAATAATCGCCTAACAAGCAAAATTCACGCAGACTTGCTACTGTGGTGCTTGTGGTTTGAGTTGGTTGCATTCTTTCAAGTGCAGCATGTATGGCAGGCACAGTGATTGCTTTCCGCAAGCTGGTGATTTTGGACGTGTACGAGGTCATAAGACCTCTCTACTTGCAAGGTGAAAGTCCTTGTTCCACCAACTGCTCTTTCAGGTGGATAGGCTGGGGGTGGGTCATTGCAGTAATGTAGTGGCTGAACTTGCCCCGACAATGTGCCGAGGAGGCTTGTTATAAAGAAGAGAAACTAAGATGAGGAGTGAGGCAACGGCAGATGGCGAAAGCCGCCGGTAAACGGATTCCCCGCATCTAAAGTTTTAAATCTGGACAGGTCGTATTCAGCCAGAGGTGCTAGCCAAACCCGCAGACCGTAACATAAAGTGAATGGTGCAGCCTCGTGAAATCACGCCGGACAACGATAGCTGAAAGAGTCCGGTTGCGGGACAAACCTTCCGAAAGGAAGGATACACGTCGACCCTCTACGCTTGTGGGGAAGACCGTGCCAACAGGGGATAGAAAGGGTAAGAGAACCTGTTGGGGACCCGGGGTAATGCCATCTGTATGTGGGGAAAGAGAGAGGAGACTTAGACCTGAAGTCCTACTGCCTCCGTCGACCTCCGAAGACGGAAACCGCTGCTCAAGTCGGATAAAACCGGCAAGAACGGCGCCAAGGGTAGAGGGATGTCGGAGCGGCCTTTAAGTGATGACGGGTGGGACAACATAACCCACCTTGAGCGTGCGGCCGTACTTTGACTGTGTTTGTAATGTAAAGAAGGATACCTGAGTGTCGAGAGACTAAGAACATGGTGAATAACGTCCAAGCTTTACAAGACAAGCTCTCCCATGCAGCGAAACAGTCGTTGGATAGGAGATTCGGCGCGCTCTACGACAAGTTGTACCGTAGAGACGTATTAAGAGAGGCCTGGGTAAGGGTTGAGGCGAACAAAGGAGCGCCGGGAATAGACAAGCAGAGTTTTGAGTACATCGAAGAGGAGATAGGAATCGAAGCCTTCCTGGACGAAATTGAACAGGAATTGCGGACCAAGACCTATCGACCCCTTCCGGTGAAACGCTGCTGGATCGAAAAACCCGGCAAACTGGAAAAGCGCCCGCTTGGAATCCCCGTCATAAAAGATCGACTGATCCAAATGGCGGCGAAACTGGTGATGGAACCGATATTTGAGACGAATTTTCTGCCGTGCTCCCACGGCTTTCGTCCAAACTGCGATGCGCCGAAGGCCATTCGTGAAATACAACGGGTCATCACCTTCAGAGGAAGAACGACCGTAGTAGATGCGGACATCCGTAGCTGCTTCGACCGAACCCCGCAAAAGCCACTGATGAATCTGGTTAAACGCCGGATAAGCGACCCACGGATGATAAAACTCATCAAAGGATGGTTGGAAGCGGGCGTCATGGATGGCGGAGTCTACATCGAACCGGACGGATTGGGAACGCCGCAGGGGTCTGTAATTTCACCCTTGTTAGCGAATATCTACCTGCATTCGTTCGACAAGATGTGGCAACAATCCAAGCTACCTGGAACCCTGATTCAATATGCTGATGACTTTGTCATCTTGCTGCACCCGAAGACCGACACAGAGTGGATACTCTCCGAGATACGCAGGATGATGGGCCGATTAGGCCTGGAACTCCATCCGGAGAAAACCCGAGTAACCAAAGCCAAAGATGGCTTTGATTTCCTGGGAGTTCACCTGCGCCTGTGCAAGGTACGCAAGCCAAAGGCAAAGCTCAAATATAGCTGCCGGATCTGGCCTTCTGATTGCTCAATGCAGAGAATACGCCAAAAAGTACGAGACGTTATCGGAAGACGTTACAGCAAGGAGCTGAAAGAGATGATAAAAGAACTCAATCCCAAACTACGGGGTTGGTCCAACTATCATATCCGAGCGCGAGGAGAGCGCAAACGAATGAAGAGACTGAATGGCTTCGTGCGAGAGCGATTGCGAATTTTCCTGAAACGGAAGTATAGTGATGAGACGAGGGGGTCGCGGAGACTCCACGGGAACCTACTGGTCCGACTGGGTCTATTCCAGTTCGCCTGATGGCTATGCATCAACGACAAAGGTTACTGATAAGCCCATGGGGAATGTCATCGGTAAGCCGTAACGGGGAGAACCCGACTTACGGTTTGACGAGGGGACTAAGGGAAATGATTAGCTGTACTGGGCATCTGGCCAGATGCTTAAAGGACATTGGCATAATTCACCAATGCAGCGGTCGTGCACTGAGGTTCTACTCTACTATGTGCTCAATAAATGAGGAAATATTATGAAATTAAAAGTAGTGGTACATGAAGCAGAGGAAGGAGGCTATTGGGCTGAAGTACCCTCCATCCCAGGATGCGCAACTCAAGGAGATTCCTTCGATGAATTATTGGGCAATATTTATGAAGCTGTTGAAGGTTGTCTATCCGTAGACGTTCAGGATATTACCGTATCAGAAAAAGATAAGGTAATGGAGATAGCCGTTTGAAAGCTATCAGCGGTAAAAGGCTTTGTCGGTTACTTGAGGGCAAGGGCTGGGAATTAAAGAGAATAAATGGAAGCCACCACATTTATGCAAAAACAGGAATAATCGCTCGCATTTCTGTGCCAGTTCACGGCAACAAGCCGCTGAAAATCGGATTGCAGAAGCACCTACTGAAGATTGCAGAAATAGCTGAAACAGAATTATAAGTCCACACATAACAAAAATATAGAGCGGACGCGGGAAAGTTAAGAGGCTTTTTCTGGCCTCGTACCACGCGCCGCTCATGTTTGCCGTTAAGTGATTATATGTAAGTGCGGTTAACGCATCTAAAGGAAACTAGATGAATAACGATCAAATTCAACAGATGGCACACATAATATCAAACATAGAAGAAGAGGATAAAGGAATGACACAATATACTGATAGGAAACCACTAGCCGTGGCCCCGCAGGATCTCTTTATCGTCGCTACTGTGCCAGCCGGGAGAGCGGGGTGGTGTGTTGGGACGCTTTCTCTTTTGTTTTCTTTTGATCATGATCTGTGGGCGATTGTCGGGTTAGTTTACCAACATTGAGTGGCTATATCTGGTATCTTTTTCTGATGATGGCTATAAGTGTATGGGCTGCATCTGATGACGGATTTTAAGGTGAATGACGCGTTGAATCACAGAGTTGTAAAGTGACTGAAAAGACGAAATCGAGCGCCGGTTCTCTGCTGAATCTGAAAAAGCACCACCCGGCATGGCAGCTGTTGACCGCCCACACCGGGCCGTTGGTGCTTGGTTCACTACGGCGGCTCTTTAGTGAAAAGCTTGACGGTATCGATATTGATGCCGCATTGCAGCTGTTGAGTGAAGCGTTGCAGCTCTCCCACGAGGCGGGAGAGATTGAGCTTGAAGGGGAGTATCTACAGCTGGCGCGGCGGGAGATTCGCCAGTGGATTCGGCGGCGGCTGGTGGTGGAGCGGGAGGGACGACTATTGGCGACAGATGCCCTGGAGTCGGCCTTTCGTTTCGTCGATAGCCTGGATAACCGCATTATGACCTCCACCGCCTCGCGTCTCTCTATTGTCCAGCGGGAGATCGAGAGCCTTGAGTCGAGCATTAACCCCGATCCCAAAAGCCGTGAGGCTGAGCTTAAGCGCAAGATCGCCGAGCTGGAGTCGGAGCTGGTTCAGGTAAGAAAAGGGGAGTTGTCGGTGCTGCCCGAGCAGGCGGCGGTAGAGGCGATCCGCGAGGTCTATAACCTGGCAATGGGGCTGCGTAACGATTTTCGCCGGGTGGAGGACTCCTACCGGGAGGCCGATCAACGGCTGCGCCAATCCATCATAGGTGAAGATCACCATCGCGGGGATATTGTGGATAGCCTGCTGGAGGGCCACGATCTGCTGTTGCAGACCGATGAGGGCAAGGTCTTCGATGCCTTTCAGCAGCAGCTGGCCCACAGTATTGAGCTGGAGAGTATGAAGCTTCGCATCCGCTCCTTGATGGGGCGGCCGGTTGTTCACAAGGCGCTCACCAGAGAGCAGCAGAGTGAGCTGCGCTGGCTGATTATGCGCCTGGTGAGTGAGACCGAGACGGTGATCCGTGCCCGTGAACGTAGCGAGCGGGATGTTAAGGGCTTCCTCAAAACAGGGCTTGCCTCCGAGCACCACCGGGTAGGACGGCTGTTGAATGAGATCTTTGCCCAGGCGGCGGAGATCGACTGGAGCCGACAGGCGGTGCGAAGAGCTCCCGCCCCCCTGCCACCGGTGGGGCCTGCCAACAGCGGTTTTCCTGTCATTGAGCGGCTGCGGTTTAAGGACCTTAATGGCGGGATTGAACCTATTCTTGATCTGGTGGAGCAGAGCACCAGCCTGGATGAGATGGATGATGATTTCTGGTCCTCCTTTGATGCCCTGGATCGGCAGGCACTTATGGATGAGACAAAGGCGCTGCTGGGGGCAGAGGGTCGCCCCATGACCATCGGCACGATAGCCGGGAAAATTCCGCCTACCCACGACCTGGAGTCGCTGGCGCTGTGGCTCACTATGGCTAGGGAGGCGGAGCTTCCCTTTACTGCGGATCAGGAGCAGGTGGACTTGGATGACCCCGATGGTGGCCTGCTGCGATTCACCCTGCCAAAGGTGGAACTGAGCATCGAAGCGCTGAATGGTCTAGAGCTGGAATTGTGATGAGTGAACAACCCGAAGAGCCGAATAGTAACAAGAGTGGAGACGAGGGGGCAGCCCCTCTCACCGGCGAGCGTGAAGCCACCCCCCAGGCGGTAAAGGCGGCGCTACAGGAGCTGATGAAATACGGTGTACTGGAAGCGGATCGTAAACCTAACCTCTATCGCACCGTTATCGTTTCGGGTGCTGCCATAACCACCGCCCTGGAGCCTCTGGATATGGCGATGGGGATCGATGATATTCGCGGTGTCGCCTATCTTACTATTGTTGACGGTTATGCCGACAGTGAGCGCGACGAGTGGAGCCACCCACTGGTGCGTCGTCAGCGGCTCACCCTGGAGCAGTCACTGTTGACGGCGATTCTGCGGCAGCTCTATGTGGCTCACGAGATGGAGGCGGGTATTGGTGCATCGGCAGCGGTGGTGCATCTGGATGATCTGATGCCGGAGCTGAATCAGTTTCTTGGTGAGAGCGGTAGCGACAGCCGTGATGAGAAGCGTCTGCGGCAGCTGCTGGAGCAGTTGCGCAGCCATGGTCTGGTCTCGGAGATCGATAAGGCTGGCCAGCTGATGATTCGCCCCCTGATTGTCCACATCGCCAATCCCGAGAATCTGCAAAATCTGTTGACGGCCTTTGTCGAACAGGTGAAGCGTCAGCCGGAGGTGGTGGAGTGAGCACAAAGCAGAGTGCCAAAGGGGTGGGCTTTGGGGAGCTGCTCTCCCGCAGCTCCTACATTCTCAACCAGTTGGAGATCTATAACTGGGGGCCGTTCAAGGGGCTGCACCGCACAGATATCGATCCCCAGGGAACCGCCGTGATTGGCCAGACCGGCAGCGGCAAGACCACCCTGGTGGATGCCTTTATGACCCTGATTGCCGAGCGACCGCTCTATAACCTCGCTTCAACCGGTGGCCATGAGAGTGATCGTGATCTGGTCTCCTATATCCGTGGCGTCTCGGGAGAGGGTAACGAGAGCGGTGACAACGCCCATATCGCCAGGAGTGGTGCCACGGTGACGGCGGTCGGTGCCCGCTTTAGTGATGGTCAACAGCAGGTGTCACTGACCGCACTCTTCTGGCTCAGTGGCAGCAGCAGCTCCATGAGTGACCTCAAGCGGCTATGGATTTTCAGCCGGGATAATCAGCAGAACATTGCTAACTGGCTGGATATGCACAGCGAGGGGGGCGCAAGAGCGGTGAAACAGTTTGGCCGGGAGCAGAGCCAGATCCATGTCCACGATAGCAAACGTGCCTATCTGGCTCAGTTGCGGCGTTTTTTCGAGGTGGGAGAGAACGCCTTCGCGCTGCTCAACCGTGCCGCTGGCTTGAAGCAGCTCAATAGCATCGATGCGCTGTTTCGCGAACTGGTGCTGGAGGATCGGTCGGCCTTTAAACGGGCCGCAGATGTGGTGAATGGTTTTGATGTGCTCACAGAGATTCACACCGAGCTGGAGGTGGCCCGCGCCCAGCAGCGGTCACTGCTGCCGATTGAGGCGGAGGAGTCTATTCGTCAACAGCGTAGCGACGAGGTTGAAAAACTCTCCCGCCTGAAGCAGATCCTGCCGATCTGGTTTGCCATCCAAGGGTATGGTCTGTGGCAGCAGCAGCAACAGCGACTGGGTAAGGCGCTGGAACAGAGTGAAGCCCGGTCAGCACAGTTCCGGCGTGATCAACTACAGTTGGAGCAGACGACAGAAGTACAACACCGCCTCTATATAGAGCAGGGTGGCGGCAATATAGAGCAGCTGGAGCAGCAGCTCGAAACCCATG
>JBEVXV010001149.1:0-2863 GCA_040505915.1 Sedimenticola sp.
GTTCGGCATCATGTTGCAAATAATTTTCAATGCACTGTTTACTATTTCGAATTTACGCCATTTGCTTTACGCCATTTGCCGGCCAAAGTCAGATATCTCCCTTTAAAATTTTATTACATCAGATTAGCCTGCAATATTCACTAATAAGCACTGGTTTGATGGTTGGGAGCGATGTGAAGGGTAAAGGTCAAGGTTGTTATATCAGCACTGAAATATATTATTGTATTCATTGAGTGTGAATAGACGGAGCTGAGATGTGTGTATCCAGGTGTGGCCAGGACTCAATGTACATGTAAACAGCTGATCATTTGTGTACAGACTACAACATGGGTGTGGATCTCGCCATATATCGATGGAGGATTGGAAGCTATACACATCCCATTAATTGTAAGATGTCGTTTCCATCTTTGAAAGTAAACTACTCCAGTATTTCACTATGCATCCGATGCGTTCTGTTTCTGCTACTGGTTTTGCAGTGCGTTGAACTAAACCCCGGTCCCATGAACAGTGCAGGTAGAGGGTCGGTCGGTGGGAGAGGGTCGACTAACCGTGGGGCAGTTCGTAGTTCGTACCTCCAATAGAGGCGCCAATAGAGGCGTGCGGGATAGTCTAAGTGGTGTACCAAGTGGTAGTAGGCCATCGGAGCATGGTTCCTATGCTGGAGCTCTTATGTCGCCCCCGGTAACCCGGAATTCACAGAGAATGACAAGAAACCAACAAGACATTAGTTTGTGGCTGAATACTGACAACGAAGCTCAGAGTTCCCAGCCCCATGTGCAGTGTGATTTACCCCAGGCCCATGCGAATGACAGTTTCGTTTCGGACTCCGTATCTACAGTGTATGAACTTGATACCATTTCTGGCGTAAATAGCGGTGGTCCCCCGTCAGATACAACGGCCTTACTACTGGAAATACGTCGTGACGTCAAATCCATGAATTTGAAATTTGATACACTTGAGAAATATGTGGACCATTTAAAGTCGGACAATACTCTGATACGACAACAAAACACAGCTTTAGTGGAGAAAGTTAGACGACGTTACGGCAACGTCAATTGAAAATCAGGGTAAAACTGAAAATCTGGAAGCCCAGTCACGACGCCAGAATCTCAAAATCTACGGCATTAATGATGACGATCGCAAAGAATCATGGGATGAATGTGAAGCGAAGGTGAGGAAATACTTAGCAGAAATTGGCCTAGACGAAAGTACTGTTTCTATCGATCGTGCGCATCGACTTCCTAGTAGATCATCCACACGTCCTATTATAGTTAAATTCCCCATGTATAAGGATCGTGAGAAAGTCCTTAAACAGTTTCGACAACATCGTCTGAACGCCGCTACTGTACCAGAAGACGGAGCTGCTCGACGTAATATCCGCGTAACGGAAGACTTCACAGAACGCGTTATCAGACAGCGTACGGCGCTGTTCCCATTTATGAAACAGAAACTGGAGGCGAATGTTCATGCGTACTTACGTTATGATAAACTTGTTGCAGACGGCATTACATATAGATACGATGCAGAAACGAGGGGTCCTGTTCGAGTGGATAAATAGGGGGCAGGTCGAGGCCCTGAAGTTGACGTTAGACGTTTGGCGGATAGCTTACACGATAGTACTAAAATTACAAAATTGCACGTGTGTAGCGTGAACATTGAAGGTTTTGCAAATTATAAATATGATACAGATTTTTTAGACTTCGCAAAACAATTCGATGTGATTGGTTTATGCGAAACATGGGGTAGTAATCACACTGATTTTGACGGAACATTACATAACTATGAACACTTTGATTATATTCGCAAGAGGTCAAGGCATGCTCGGCGTAGTTCGGGTGGTGGTTCAGTTGTTGTTAAAAACTATCTGGTGTCTTCAGGTAATGTTAAGCGTATATTCGATAATATGAATGATTGTGTGGTGCTGCTGTTTAGTGGAGGTATGCTTAATATAGCGCACGACATTATTATGATATTTGCATATATATCCCCTGAGAATTCTCCTGTATATAATGAGCAGGATACGAATGGTATTGAACTTTTGAATAACCAAATTTCTGAAATTGTATCTCAATTCCCAACAGCTGATATATTTCTTGCTGGCGACTTAAACACAGTCGTATCAAACTGTTCCCTGATTATATTCCACATGACACGCTTGATTACATATTTAATGATAATGTGAGCTATCCGACTGATCATTTTTGTATGCAAAGACAGTCTAAAGATAATGCTGTACACAACTCGTATGGCTTGGCACTTATAGATTTATGTTGTACTTATGGTATTCACGTTTTAAACGGAAGACTTTTTAATGACATAGCGGGTGAATTTACATGTTTTGCTAATAACGGTGCAAGTATCGTCGATTACATGATTGCTTCTTCCAATTTATTTCAGTATGTCACAAATTTTGGTGTAAGTGACAACATTTTCTCTGTACGCTGTCCCGTTTATTGTACTTTCTCTTTTGCCGCGTGCAGCACCACTAACAATCATGCATATTCAATCGATGAGAATGTACATTTATATGAGCGTGTTGTATGGAAAGAACGCTATAAGGAAACATTTCTTACTAGCTTCCAGGTACATATGAACCACTTTATGGAAAGTTTAGTTGACAATGATGTCACTGCTTCTGTAACTGCTTTCATTGACTTATATAAAACTGCTGCCGATAAAATGCTATATAAGCCCAATATATCTAACATGTCACGCGCTAATAACCAGCCACCCTGGTGGACTATTGACTGCGCGCGTGCAAAACGCACTAAATTTCAGTTGTTAAGGCAATTCAGATTATCAAATAACATGGCTGATTTACATTTATATAAAACTGCGAGAAATGCCTTTAAAGGCTTATGTA
>JBEVXV010001150.1:0-3153 GCA_040505915.1 Sedimenticola sp.
ACACCTGAACCACTGAAAATGAGTGAGTTACCAGCCCGACCATGGGAGGAAGTGTCAGTCGACTTTTTTGGGCCCCTACCTTCAGGTGAATATTTGATGGTACTGATTGACGACTACAGCCATTTCCCGGTCGTGGAAATACTAACGTCAACATCAGCGAAGGCCGTGATTCCGCATCTAGATACCATATTCAGCATGTTTGGAATACCAAAGACTTGCCGTTCTGACAATGGTCCTCCATTTAACGGATACGAGTTCAGTCAGTTCGCCGACTATCTAGGATTTAAACACAGGAAAATCTGCCCAGCACACCCGGAATCAAACTCTAACGCAGAAAATTTTATGAAACCGCTGCAGAAATGTGTGAAAATTGCTAAAATTGAAGGCCGCAGCTACAAACAGGAACTTAACGTTTTCCTGAGGAATTATCGCGCAACGCCACACCCCAGTACTGGTTCAGCACCGGCAACTTTAATGTTCTCACGAAACATTAAAACTGGATTACCCGAATTCCGTGCTCCGTTAGACGATAAACCAGTCCGTGACAGGGACACCCACATGAAAGCAAAAGCTAAATTTTACACCGACAGCCGGCGAAATGCGAGAAAGTCTGACCTGTCAGTGGGTGATTCAGTGTTGGTGAAACAACGGAAATTAAATAAGCTGACGCCAGCATTTAACCCAGAGCCAGCAACTATTCTACAGAAAAAAGGATCTATGATCACCGTACAATTAGGGGGGAAAACGGTGACACGCGACACCTCCCACTTCAAGCCGTTAACTCTGCGATCTACCAATGGTGGAAAACCCCGTGGGTCAACATATGTGCGTAGCGACACCGATGTATGGGCCGAACCAGACGGAAAACGCCAACAGCAGACGACAGATTATCCGAGCCGTCAACAGCTGCGTCGATCTGCGAGATTGAAGGAGAAATGGAAAGGAAATATTCAGTGTGTGTGTTTCGAAAATGCAAATGTGTTATTAGAGGAATAATGCCCTCTTTGCTTGCATTCAAGGGTACACAAACTGTGAAATTGCAATCTTGCTACTTTGAGAAATAAGGAAAATATACAAACAGTTTTGAACAGTTTTCCAAAACATGAGTCTAATTTTATGTTATTTACTAAGACAAGCATAGATTAGCAACTTCACATTTTGTTAATGTCAGTTGTGAAATGTATATATTTACCACATGTGGCAATAACCGCAATTAACTCTAGGTCAAAACATTATCCTGCTTCGAGTTTCACACGAGACAATATATTTTATGAGTTCAGAGATAATTACTGATAAGAGCTGTTACAAACTAGTTCACTTTTCCCAGCAAACTTTCTAAACCTCACCATGCTCATTAGAAATAATGACTTGTTCCAAAATGTGTATTACACTTGCTGTAAGAATAAATTAATGAACAGTAACCAGTGACCGATACAGGTATCCAAGAACATTGACAGTTCCAGGAACATAGAAACATATTACACACAGTTTAAAACTTAATATTTTTGCAAGAACAATTCAGGATACATTTATAAGTTAAATCCTGTTTATAATTACACTGATACAATTGTTTATCAGTCGGGTTTTCTAACCTATTTAGGGGAGGGATGCAATGTATACAAGCATACTGTTACAACTGCCAGTCAGCCCCTGTAGTATATCTGACTCCTCCTACTGGCCAATGAGAAGCCACTCTTAATATAGCAGGAACTTACTCCCACGCTAGGGGATACCTGGGTTTCATTCAGAACGTTACATAGCAATGTAGATGTACTCCATAGAATATAGTGTATTAGTAAAATAGATGTAAACACATATTGTTGTCCATCATATATCCAGAGCAGTGGTCATTGCATTTTGGCGACGAGGATGGGATTACTATATACGTGATTCTAATATACTGGAATTAACATTTTTCTGTTATAATCTTAAAGCAACCGTGTAGTACACTTGTTGTTTTATAAACGGATTATATCGAGAGAAATCACCAAACATGGCTACCGCTCTCCCGTCGTTTCCGAGATTTGAAATCCATACGGATGAACACTCCGTTGGCACAAGATGGACGAAATATGTACAGAAGCTAGAAAACATGTTTATCGGCATGGCAATCGACAACAAGAAAAGAAAGAAGGCACTTCTGTTACACTACGCCGGAGATGAAGTGTTTGAAATCCACGACACTCTACCGGACACGGGGGACGATGGCGATTATGACAAAACAAAATCTGCATTGGAAAAGTACTTCAAGCCACAAGTGAATAAAGAATTTGAAATATTCGAATTCCGTCGGATGAAGCAGTACGAATCGGAAACCGTTGATCAGTTCGCCACACGACTCAGACAAAAAGCCGAAAATTGTGAATTCTCCGACAGAGATTCGGAAATAAAGAGTCAAATCATCCAGGGATGTACTTCCGTTAGTTTACGACGAAAAGCATTGAAAGAAAATCCTAGTTTGGACGAAATGCTGTTAGCTGCGCGAACCATGGAAATATCGACGAGACAAGCAGACAAAATGGACAAACCAGATACTAGTACTCATGAGAAAACCAGCGCCATTAAGCGCAGATCAGCAAAGCCAAGCGGTCCAAAACGTGACTTCAACACAAGACCAAAGCAAAACTTTCAACCAAAACCGAGTTTTCAGCCACATCAAAAGCCAAATTCAGCATGTAGAAACTGTGGAGGCACATACCCACATGCCAATGTGTGCCCCGCATTTGGGAAAAGGTGTAACTTTTGCCAAAAGAAGAATCATTTCATCGCTCAGTGTAGAAAGAGAAAACTAAATGAAAGGAATATCAAACTAGTGCGGGACAGTGATGATGAAGAAGAAATTCAAAATGAAGATTACTCTTTCGGTATAAATGTTCTTCGAATCAAAAGAAAATCGCCAAGAACAGCACTGTCTATCAACGGACATAAAACACAACTACTTGTTGACACTGGTAGTACCATCAACATCCTAAATGAACGTGTCTACTCTAAAATGGACGTCAAACCAAAGTTGGTGAAATCTGACACAAAGGCCTATGCCTATGGACAAAACGAACATTTGCCGATAAAAGGGAAGTTCACCGCCACTGTGGAAACAGATCAGAAGATAACCACAGGTACATTTTATGTTATTTCTGGTGGCTATGATTCACT
>JBEVXV010001151.1:0-3421 GCA_040505915.1 Sedimenticola sp.
TCCGATATGCATCACTTTACATTTAGATTCATTGAATTTCATTAACCATTCACTAGACCATATCATTAATTTATCCAAGTCATCCTGTAAGGAATAACATTTGTCATATAAGTCATATAGCTTTGTATCATCTGCAAACATTTTCACATTTGCGTACACTATTTCTGGGATATCATTCACATATAATACAAACAGTAGTGGCCCCAGGACTGAGCCCTGGGGGACTCCACTTAGTACCTCCACTGGTTTCGAAAAATGACCTCTAATTGAGACTGTTTGTTCTCTTTCCATTAAAAAGTACCTAATCCAGTTCACAAATTTGTCACCAAATCCATACTTTGACAACTTGTAGATTAGTCTTTTATGTGGTACCGAGTCAAACGCTTTACTGTAATCTAAATATATCATGTCTAGTCCTTCGCCTAAATCTAATGCCGACGTAACATCATCTAGTGTCTCTAATAAATTTGTTAAGCAGGATTTACCTTTCACAAAGCCATGCTGTTCATCTGCTATGAGCTCGTTTCTTTCTAGGTGAGTTACCATGCTGTCTCTTATGATTGACTCTAAGATTTTGCCGGGAATACTTGTCACACTTACTGGTCTGTAGTTACCGGGACTGCTTCTGCTGCCTTTCTTAAATATAGGTGATATATTAGCTTTTTTAAAGTCACTAGGAAGGATTCCGCTATCTAAAGACATTTTGAAAATACGTGTTAATGGATCCACTAAACTCATACGGCATTCTTTCAAAACTTGCGGGTTTACTTCATCCGGTCCTTGTGATTTGTCCACTTTCAAGGAAGCTAACTTTTTTAGCACAATCTCTTCCGATATTTCAATATCATTCACAGTTTCCTCACATCTATTCGCAAACTCTGGGAGTTCATCGTCGGTTGGCTCTCTTGTAAACACAGAACTGAAGAAACTACTCAATACTTCACAGGTTTCTGGGTCATCCTTAGTATGAGTGCCATCGCTTTTCTCTAGATTACTCACTTTTGCTTTCACTTTCTGTTTTCCACGCATATAGCTATACAGTCTCTTTGGCTGTGTCTTAACTGATCGCATTATCTCAGATTCATACTGTTTCTTCGCATCGTTAATAATTCTATCAGTCGCATTTCTTTGTTCAATGTATGCTAACTTATCGACGTAGCTCTTTGATTTCCTATACTTATGAAAAAAAAGATTTTTCTTCCTCACCGACTCTTTGACCTTCTTTCTAAACCATGGTGATTTCTGTTCCACCTTATTACTATTTGTAGGAACATGCATTTTAACACAACCCTGGTACACCTCCTTGAACTTCTCCCAACTTTTCTCGACATCTAATGTTCTGAATTCCTCTTCCCAATCTACACTACTAAAAACTGTGTTCATCTCACCGAAATCTGCCTTATGCCACAAAAACTTTATATTAACTGGTTCCTCTGAATTATCTACGTTTTCAGCTGAACAGTGAAATGTCCATTTCAGTCCAACGTGGTCACTTTTGCCTATTGGCGATTCATAAACAATTCTCTCCACCATCGCCTCCTCATTACTGAAAACCAAATCCAGTAGAGACGGCTCTTGATTCAATCTAAATCTAGTGTCTTCTGTCACATGCTGATTCAGAAACAAGTCATTTGATAGTTCGTAAAATCTATAGGGTAGTGAAATTTCACTCGCTTTCACATGCATCTCGTTCCACTTGATCTCTGGAAAGTTAAAATCTCCCATAATGAGAACGTGTGATATACTATTTACCTTACCAGCATCTGCCATCAGTTGTAATAGTTTTTCGTTATTCACATCGTCACTGTTTGTTGATCTATACAAAACTCCTACCAGTAAATTGTCTGTGTCATTCAACTTTATTATTCGCCACACCGAATCCTCATATGATTTACTATCCAAAAATGGGCATGCCGAGGATGTAAGAGAGGTGTGTAGATACAAAAGTGCACCTCCACCTGCTGCGTCATTTCTGTCACACCTAAAAATATCGTAATCATTCAGTCTTATTTCTGCATCCTTAATATCTGGTTTTAACCACGATTCCGTTATACCAATAATATACGGTTTACATTCCTCAACAGTATGCTTTAACTCACTCAACTTGTTATTTATACTTTGAATATTTGTATAATAGCATGTAAACGAATTTTCAACAGTTTTTTCACCAACATTTTTTCCATTAACATTTTTAACGTCAAACTGGAATGGACCCAACTGGGCAACACTATGTACAATGTTATTCGCAGAGCTATTACTGGGCACCGACCTCGCCCGACCCGCCTGGGTTGGGTCCGGGAGCACCTCGGGTGGGAGCAGGAACTACCTTAACTACACCATTCACAATTTTGACAAATTCACCGGCCTCTCTCCTGCGCTTCATTTCAGTCACCAAACACCTGTCCACTTCGCGCTGTTTTGGTGTTCTATCTGGACAGAGAAAGACGCGTTCGTATTTCTTGTCCTTCGCAAACTTCAAATTCCTAGCCTCGTACAGAATCTTACTCTTCTCCGCTGTGTTTTGAACCGAAAACTGAAGTGGTCTTATCCGGTTACTCTCCGCCCTCCCGTGCCTCTTAACTTCTGTGACATGCGCATCTATTTTCAAGTCATTAATCATGTCGTTTAACGCTAATAAATCTGCACTAATTTTCTCCTCCATGCTTCCGTCCCGAACCTCCGGTATGTTAAACGCGATGAGATTTAGCTTTCTACTCTCCATCTCCCTTTCTTCTCTCAGAATTTCCCTGACTTTGTCTTCAATCTTTCTATCTAGCACTTCTTCCTTGTGTTCATTTGCAAGTTTCAGATCCGCAAATCCCTTAATAAGCATATCTAGTTTGCTGTTTAACTCAACCATTGATCCACTCGCCATGTTGCTAAACATCGATTCCGCTTTCTCATGACAGTCCTCTTTGCAGAACCACAGAATTGACGGAGCCTTCTTTAATACCTTGTAGTCATTGTTACTTAA
This sequence comes from Sedimenticola sp., assembly GCA_040505915.1. GTDB lineage: Bacteria > Pseudomonadota > Gammaproteobacteria > Chromatiales > Chromatiaceae > Vondammii. The sequence goes on from JBEVXV010001151.1 coordinate 2,975, forward strand.
CTTTAGGCATGCACTGTGCTTCCACACTTTGCAACGATCGCACCTAAGAGCCCTTTCCCCGTCTTTAACTTCATCATTGCAGATTTTACAAATGTCCTCCGTTGACCTTGATGCACCGTAACTGTGATCGTCCGCATCTGGGCGAATTGACCTAGTTATAGACATGTCTTATACTACCAGAAACTTAGGGGACTTATTTAGGAGGACTTATAACTGCTTTTCCAAGCCCAAAACCCTTCCTCTTCTTGAAAACTTGAATTTTCTTCACTAGCTCTACAAAACTTCGGCCATCTTTTCCTGCGCCTAAAGAGTATCCCCATATGGGGCTACGACGTGATATTGCCTAAAAATGCGTGGTTTTCAATTGTACGTGATGCAAATGGTCAATACTAATCAAATACACCATTTTATTCCGTCAAATTCCACCGAGTTGACCTAGTATACCGA
>JBEVXV010001152.1:0-3820 GCA_040505915.1 Sedimenticola sp.
TCAAATCTAAGACATATTGATATGTCGTTTTTACCTCTTCTGACTGGATATCACTTGTCCACAACTCTTTCAAAATGGTGAGAGGTCCTCCTCGAACAGTACGACCATACAACAATTCAAAGGGGGAAAATGCAAGACTTTCCTGGGGTGCCTCACGATATGCAAATAACAATGCGGGTATGTAACGATCCCACTGTTTGGGTTGTTCGGCACATTTTTTCTTCAACATGTTTTTCAGAGTCCCATTGAAACGCTCAATTAGACCATTACATGCTGGATTATATGGTGTGGTGGTCATTTGTTTCATGGACAATAGTCTACCTACCTCTTTCATTACAGCTGACGTGAACTGCTTTCCCATGTCACTTAATATCTCACTTGGTATACCCACCCGGCTGAACATCTCGAACAATGCCTCGGCCACTCGTTCGCTATCAATGTACTTCAATGCGACTGCTTCCGGGTAGCGAGTTGCGTAATCAACCATGGTCAGAATGAACCTGTTTCCCTTCTCTGTTGGAGGATGAATGGGACCAATCAAATCCACTGCAACCCTGGCGAATGGAGTGTCTATCAGAGGTAACTCACCAACTGGTACCTTCTTGACCTTCCCTTTGGAAAATGTTTTCTGACATAAATCACATGAACGACAGTACCTGCTTATGTCACCCATCACGCCAGGCCAATAAAACTCGTATAGAATTTTACTAGTCATCTTTCTGACTCCTAAGTGACCTGCTAGAATGGAATCATGGGCTAACTTGAGAACATGTTCTCTCAGCTGTTTGGGAACTAACAGTTGCTTGAACAGCTTTCCACTATCTACTTTCTCGGATTGGAAACGTCTATAAATCAATCCATTCTGCTTCTCATACCAATGAATACCTCCACGCTTTGCTATTTTCTTCTCACCTGTAACAACACGTTCCTTCGCTGTATGTAATGTATCATCTGCCTCCTGACCAGTTCGAACTTCTTTGATGTCGATGCTGCCAATTGGACTTGTCACATTCAGTGGTTTAAACTTACCTTCCTTAGCAACCTGAGCTCTGGTTTGTACCGCACTCCCCAATTCACATTGGCCATCCTCCCTGGTATGGCAAGACCAAAGTTTATCTGGATTGCCTGGATCTCGTGCATCTGGGATATTACCTAAGATGAGGTCAAACACTGGATTCTCCGCACATAGGGCCTCCACATCACCTGTAAAGAATGGTGTGTCTATGTGTATCCACGCTATGGGAAGCTGTCTTACCGTACCGTCTAATAGCATACAGCCCTTGGAATTCCCGGTCAACTGATTTGCTTGTACAAGATCTCTCCGCACTACTACGCCGGAACATCCTGAGTCTCTTAGTACCTTTACTGTCATTTGATTGACAACCCCATGATATACTGGTAGGTTGTCAACCTTTACATCATTGGACGTACCTTTACACGCTGCTGTCATCACAGGAAACTCATGTCCACACTGTAATGTAACTCGACTGTTACTCACGCAACACTCTTCAAACTGGCCCAAGTTCTCCTCTATGCCACAACTAGCAACTGTCTTTACCTTAGTATCTTCATCGGAACGACCATCGGCACCTCTCGTACTTGAACCTCTAGAGAAACCACCTCTACCTCTATAACCACCTCTAGTATGGTATTGCGTACCTCGACCTCTGGCCTGGTCTTGAGAATGATCGGTCAAACCTGCTGCCTTGAAAGTAGAGCCACGCCCATAATTCCCCTTCTTAGGACAATCTCTAATGAAATGGTTCTTGGATTTGCAATGGTAACAATATCTTTCTCTTACCTTTGCCTCTGGGTTGAACGACTGGTGCTGTGATGACTGATCAGAAGATCCAAAATTACCTTTTGAGCCTGGGTTATGACGGATCGACTCGTATACACCATGTGCCTCCTGATACTGTTCCGCGAGTTCAGCCATGTCTGTAACGGAACTAATTTTCCTCTCCTTGAGAAATACCTGCAAGTTTTTGCTAGCGATCTGCATAAACTGCTCGCGAAGCATCAGGTCTCGCAAACCCTCAAATGACTCGGGTGCCTTAGCCAACTCCATCCATCTCGCCAAGTAATCTGTCAATCTAATGATAAATTGAGGGACGGTTTCACCTACCTCTAGTTTACTGTTCCTGAATTTCTGTCGAAACCCGTCTTCCGTCAACTGAAATCTTTTCAACAATGATTCCTTAAATATATCATAATCCAATGCATCATCTGGGGATAGACGAGAATACACATCTAGAGCCTTCCCTTGAACCAGAGCACTTAGATTAGTAGCCCAATCAGACCTATCCCACGCGGCATTTTCTGCAAATCTCTCGAACCGTTTCAAATACGCATCCATCTTATCTTGCCGTTCATTAAAAGCGGGTAATCTGGGAGATTTCGCTTTTACGTGGCTACCCCCTGAACTGAAACTCACATGGGAGCCATCCATCTTCTTCAATTTCTCCATCTCTACTTCCATCTGAACCATTTTAACTTTTGAGTCAGCCTCTTTCTTAGCTAATTCAAACTCATGCTCTCTCTCCCTTGCCTCTCTCTCCAACTTCAACTTATGAACTTCTCGTTCACTAGCCCTTTCCTCTCTATCTAATCTATCTGCCTCCTTCTTCTCAACAAATGAAAACAGTGCCTCCCCCTGTAATCCCAGCGCCTTCCCACATTCAATAAATTTCTCGTAACTAGCCATGTTTGTCAATGTGGTTGTTTACATACAGACTAAGACTCCATGTACATGCACTATGCAAAGAAATTTTCCAGATCCTGCCGGGATCGCCACATGTCACAAAATTGTGCAACAGTGATCACACAATTGTGAGACGGTTCTTTTATCATGGATCTGGGGTGACTGTACATAGGCATAGACAATTAGTCAGAGTCAATTTACACATGTAATTAGTCAACAATAACTTTGGCACAATGGATCCTACATAACATGACTGGCAAGGTTTTACAAACGTTACGCACAATAATGTTTCTCCGTGAATATCATAGTCTCAAGTTGTCCCTGAATACACAAGTGTTCATCGAAGTTCATGAAAAGTATTCACCCACTGATACCTGTATAAATTATGTATGAAATGAATCATGTGATCTGAGAATCCTAACACAAAGTACATGGGGGTGTCACGCTGGTGTAATGGAGAATAGACGGTCTATATGTACGGTGGTGACACAAAGATTGTCCACTGAGGATAACATTGCACAAAGATGTCACACGGGTCCGCTAAGCATGTTACACGTATCCACTAAGTATGTCACACGCATCCACTAAGTATGTCACACGAGTCCACTAAGTATCTCACACGTGCCCACTAAGTACGTCACACACGTCCACTAAGTATGTCACAGAGACGTCACTGAAACCCCACTAAGCTCGCATGCAGATGTCCAAGAAGGACATAATACCACAAAGATATGTCACTAAGACGCCACAAAGATTTCCACTAAGGGACTGCATACTCGCAAGTATCGCACCACGATGTTCACCAACGATAAACGCCTATGTGGTTCACCCGTATTCACTCCCGACAATATGTCTGTTCCCTCTTACAGATAATGGTGAGAATACCCCAGTAATGTTAGTATTATCTCGTCAACATGCACATCAGTTCATTCCCAAAGGATACAAAGTCTCTCATCCATACGAATGACCTCGCCGCAAGTCATTCACAAATATTTCCCTATGTGGAAATGTCAATCTCGGCCCACCATACGTCACACCGGAATGGCCAAGCCCGTGGAATGAACGTAATCAATCAGAGGATGGACACCCAGGAATCATCGTCCCATCACCATAAGCCAC
>JBEVXV010001153.1:0-5031 GCA_040505915.1 Sedimenticola sp.
TAGTCCAGTAAACGGGGCTGATATTTTGGAAAAGGTCGGCAAAAATAGTAAAGAAATGAAACCCATGTAGCTAACATGTTTCGAGCCTCCTAAATAACATAGGCTGGTCTCCCGAACTGTCCGAGGTGAGCGTTCGTCGTAAAACGGGAAATCCAAGATGGCCGCCAAACGAAATATATTTTTGACAATATCACAAGAAATAAGCTAGTTGTGAACAATATCACAGAGCTTACACCCATATTGTCGGTGTCTGGCTATTGGGTGGTAGTAAACAGAAACATATTTTATGACTATCATCATGATTTTCAAAATGGCCGCCACCAATGACCCTTTTTTCTCGTAATACATTGTTAAATATATCTATAAAATAAAGGCAAAATACCAAATGAGTACGCTATGACTGCGACTTGGATGCGTTAGTTCAGGTTGTTTCAGTGTCACATGTTAGGTAAATGTTCATTGTTATACAGTAATAGTACATCCGCAATATACACTAATGCTGTGTCTCCACTACTCTGTTACCAGTTTCCGCTTCCGCGTTCGCAATGGTATCGCAGTGTCGGAAGAGGACGCTCCGCTATTCTGATCAATAGGCGGCGGCATCTGTTCCGGTGTACTCCTGACATCTTCGTCCTCATTACTGGAATCATCCGATCGTTCGTGATCATTGTCTTCATTCATGAGATGATTGCTATCTTCGTCCACTTCTGGAATGTCGGAGTTGGCGCAACCACTACCACGACACTGGCCACAGAGAACCGAACAACGAAGACCAGCTTTCCGGCAACCACAAGCTCGCTCACAGCCACATTTGCAGTTGCACGAAATCAACCGCAGAAGTTCGGGGGGAGCAGGAGGCTGGCGGGTTAGAACTGGATGAAATTGTCCATTGACCAAGTCCCATCCCCACTCTCCTGGCGGTAGTTCATTTCCTAACCAGTGTTGTACTTGGTGGTATGTACGCAACGAATGTTGTCTAGCAGCCTCGGATGTTGGTGGTAACGCTTCGAGTTTGATCTTGCTGTGTATTGGACACTTTGCTACTGCCTTCAGGAAGCAGTGATGTCTGTGTTTGTTCAGTGTCAATGTGTCCTTCGATGCAGCATACAATGCTAGCAAGAAGTCTTCTCCGGCTGAGGCGACAGACTCTGCTGGTGATGATGGCTCAATAAATACGTCCACACATTTCTGCATGTCGGGTTGCTTTCGCAGTAAGTTGACTGCTTTCTGCTTACCTTGTCGATACAGGGCGGATGTTGTGTCGCAACCTGTAATTGCATGCAGGAAAAACAGACTTCCACTCAAGCGTTCCATGTTCTTCTGAACAGATGTGATATTGTACACTTTATTTGGGTACTTTCCACTGCCAGCTTTGAACAAGTAGAGATTATCAGTTGGCCCGGCAAGTTGAATCATGAGAATGAGAAGGTCAACATCAGTTCCCACAACTACCACGGTGTTATCACTTGACATAGACATTGCCGTACTGACTATTAACGTATCAGCATCAGCTGTAGCCTGTTTCACCAATATTCCCGCTTGCTCCAAGTGCTCTGTCAGAGCACAAATGAACCTGGCCTTGTTCTTACCATTTGACAAAAACCTGTCTTGTCGGATGGTGATTGGCATTTCGTCAGTGAATTGTATTTCTGTGGATTGGAATTTAGTGGCCCTTCGATTTTGTTCTGCACTTTTCGTGCTGGGAGCATCACTGTAGCCGTCGAAGACCACATGACAGTTACTGGGGAAGTGCTTCCGTACATATGCTACATATGTTCTGTACAAATCACTGTATGTCCCGTTTTGTGGCCACACGACACGCCGCAGCAGATAGCCACCATCTAGCACATATATGCTGTCTGTCGGACAAGTTTCCTCACATTCCACCCCTGATGCTGTCTCTATTACCTTGTACATGATGGCTTTCTCTGTTTTTCTCATTGACACATCATCGAACAGGGACACAGGACGAGGAGCCAACTCGTACTGAAGACACGAGGCAAAATCTTCATCTGACTTCACCAGACAAATAATTCTGTTGAACAGTTGCATTGTATTGATAGGTATGATCTCCTCATGTAACCTAACTGAGCTGCTAACTGTGGTCAGAGAAAGAACTCTGTCTTTCCTGTGCAACTTGACTTTTCCAAACGTCATTCCTGTCATTTTCGTCATGGCATCTCTCCCTACTTTCACGGCCGAATCACAGTTAATAGTCTCGTCGCCTACTACGCCAGTACCAATGGACATCAACTCACTGCTATCTGGCAGTGGTGGGTGTAAGGTGAACCAGTCCACTAGTTTTCCAGCGTCCTGTCCATCACGTAACTGTCGAGATTTTCTGTGGTCGACATGCTGTTCTGACGACGTGATATCGGTGCCACAAAACTCTTCGAAGCGGTGACCAAGTTCGTAGCAACCTGGCATACCGAGAACCCATCGACTCAAAACACTATCCGTCATACCACGACCGCGAACGAGACCCCCAGATGTTTTCATGGCTTTCATCAACACCTGCTCGATTGTCATGTCAGTCCACACTCCAGCCCATACTCTTTCACTGCGTCTGACCGTGAAGTAACCCGACGTGAACTGCCTGAACTCGTCCGTTGCCATCTTATCTTCCAGCTCGGACATCTCTTGCAGATACAGATGTGCATATTTCGCATATGCAAAGTGTCCAGCTGCATGGAAATGTGGCATCATTTCACGTACAGTGTCTAGGTGTAATGCCCAATCACCACAGCGCTCGGCCGATACAAAGTGATGCATTAGGGTGACCTGGTCATAATATTGCATCCACAGTTTAGCTGTGCGACTGATGCCTATGGCATGTAACTTGACAGCTTCCATTTTGCTCAATACTTTAGCAAGGAGTGTGCACTTTGCAATGTCTTGTGGGGCTTCTGTTGCATTCATGGCCGCCTTGTGCAGTGAACCGAGCTCGTTACTTTCGTCCTCGTTGAGTCCCAGTTCTTGTAAAATAATGACCGCTAGAGCGAGCTGGGTAAGAGAGTGAGCACGCAATGCTCGGGCAAACGCATGCCCAGTCATCATCTTTTCTATGGAATCTGTCGCATAAATGGTAGACCACACATCCTTCAGACCACTGCCACCCATTATGTATCCAACGGCACCCATGAACGACATCAGTAAATGGAACCCACCTAGTCGTACAACGATCGATGACAAGTCATCGTCACTGCTTGCAGCAGTCACCATGTCCACAGCTTTGGCATAAAGAGGCTGATCGAAAGTGACAAGACACGTTTTCTGACCGTGTCGTCTACACTCCCCAGCTGCAAATACTAGAACCGTGTAGATGGCATCTAAACTGGTTGGCTGCAAATTCACGAATGGCAGGATAACGACCTTGGAAGTCTGGTACTCCTTGCTTTCGTTTGTTACCAACTCCATGTAGCCGCTCCAGCTTGGGTTATTTGGCGCCTTTAGCCAAGTACCGCACATCCACAGCGTATCTAGCAAAGGGTATACTGACTTTTCTGAGGACAGACGTCTGATGTCGCCAAGATCCTTCACTGATATACCATCGATGCCTTTTGTGTTTCTAGCCGAGTATGTTTGCAAACTCACTTTATTCACCTGCGCTAGGGTAGCAGCCGTTGGCTGTACTTTTATGCGATCAGTAACGTCAGTGTTCGTGATTGCACTCCCAGGTGTGACACACATGATACCTCCCATGCTGTGGAATGTACCATAACCATCCAGAGTTCTCACATTGAAATCCGCATTGTCGAATACGAACTGACTAAATGAATTCGCTTCTACAGAAGGCCTGTTTTGTAGCATCGCAGATGCTTCATATCGTCTAGCTTCATTGTATGAGGAACAAACACCCATAGCATACAATATGTCCGTAAGATGCCTGGATCCCACGTGTCTGTGCACGTAGACTGATAGTCCGACCTGAATCATAGAAATAAACGACCGCGGTCGAGTGGCAGTGATTATTGCATGGTTGATAACTGTGCATTTTCGTTTTCTATCTGTTTTAGGTCCCTTTTTCCCTGTATTTATCACATTGTCCATGAATGTATTCAGTGTTTCTGGGACAACAGAGTTTGTATCATCGTACGCATTGTCTGCTGGGGCATACCCATCTATGTCGTATGCCATCGACCTAATGTCTTCCCTGACGATTGCCGCAGCTGTTTTGACAATTCGTAGACGCTCCTGCTTTTGGTCTTGTGATTTCTGTGTGTACCAGGCGCTACTCAGAATTTTGTAACCGGTATTCCGGAAACATATCACCGACTTCTTGCCAGGCAGGCAGGTGATAATGATGTCGTCACCAAAGTGATCGAGAAGCTTTCTTTTCATTGACCGTTCAGAGCATACACTAATAGAATCTGGGAGATATTCAGAAAGTTTGTCAAACAACTCTTCCAGCGAATACTGACATTCATCATTGTCCCGTAGAAATGAATAGAGACGATCAAATGCTGCTGCTGAATCATCATCTGTGGGACGCCCTTTCTTACGGTTAGATGGCATTTTAAAGAATTTGCAATAGCATGGGGTGTGATATCTGGCTTCAGCAGCCACTAAGTCGCTTATCACTGCTTCAACACGGGCACTGACTGTACGTCCCCACTCATCATTGCGTGCTGCTGCCGCATGTTGAATTGATTCTTTGTTGGGTATTTTACGCATCTCGTACATGTTCCGTTTGTCTACAGGCTTTTTCTGATCAGATATTTGATCGCATTCATCGCCACAAAACAAACAATGCTGTGTGATGTCAAAAGTTTGCTGGGCGGATCTGAGAGTTTGTGATTTATCCACAAAGGGGATTTGTGCGGAAGCGATGTTAGATTCGCGTGTATAACTTCTTCGACATTCTGTGTGTACGCAGATAGACGAAACGTCGACTAACTTTTCAACGATGTCATCGTTGCGCCTCACACTGCTGTTTCGTATGGTGTCTAGGCCCCTAGATACTACTACTGTGTCTCCTTCCGACAATGCCTGTTCGCATAAGAGACACATGTCCTGCGTCTCCATGATACT
>JBEVXV010001154.1:0-3938 GCA_040505915.1 Sedimenticola sp.
CAAACAGTGTAGATCCAGATGAGCCGGCTCATACGAGCCGTCTCATCAGGATCTGCACTATTTGCAAGTATTTTTCCATATTTAAGAAAAGAATATCACCCACTGTTTGAATGGTAAAATGATTGGTCTGAATGTGAGAATGGGAGATTCCATGTCAGATATACAGGGTTGAAAGGGTTAAGAGGCCTCTTCTGTTCCTTCTCGTGCCAGGGTGGCTGCCTAACACAGGTTTGACTGCTTGTATTTACAGATCCAGCGACTGTACGGGAAGTACCTACGAGCCGAGAGTTTCCGCAAGGCCCTCGTGTACCAGAAGAAGTACCTACTCCTGTTACTGGGAGGGTTCCAGGATACGGAGGAGACCACGCTGTCCCTGCTCGGCCGGATGGGAGCCTCACCCGCAGTGGAATCCCTGCACTACCGCCATTACCCGCGCCAGCCCCTCACAACATTCCGCGGCGCCGTCAGGGTCGTTATAGCAATACACAGGTAAATGTTCCTTTTCTAATAATAAAGCGGAGGACAAGAGGGTAATGCGTACTTAACAATGGGGTTTTAAATTTTCAGAATTCCATAACTCGGATTTGGTTTGAGCCTAAGATTTATGAGACATGCCTTATCCCCTCGCATAGCGAAAAGGGGATATAGTGTTAGTCCATGTCCGTCCGTGCGTCCATCCGTAACACTTCTGTTATTGCAATAACATCTGAACCGTTTGCCGGATTCCAATAATATTCGGTAGCCATGTGTATCTGAACATACCCTTGTCTCACGCGGACACGTCGAGATCCCAGGTCCAAGGCCAAGGTCGCTGGGTGACTGTTAGTGATTACGTTTAGCATTTGCTTTTAGCAAATGCGTTTAACTCGATTTATTTGGAACCGCTTGATGGATTTCAATAATACTTGGCAACAATGTATACTTGAACATAATGGAGTGTCAGAGGTATACCCGAGCTCCTACGCCCAAGGTCAAGGTCACTGATCGGACTTATTATCAAGGCCTGGCGAGGGGATTAGCTAAGTACTAACGTGCGCTTCTTGTTTAATTTGGACATCATTTACGGAAATTATATTTAGGAGATAACGTCATTGTATTTGAAGATTTGATGACGTCAATCGGCGAATTGATGGTCGCAAATTGAGTTCACTGGCAACGCGTTAGCGGAGCCAGTAAACGGTTATTTGCGACCATCAATTCAAAGATTGACGTTGGCAAATCTTCAAATACAATGACGTTATCTCCATTCTAATGCAACTGTAAAATATGACGTCAAAATCAAATTTCAAAAAGCCGTAAATAACGACAGCGCATGCGTTGTAATTTGACGACGTCAATCGTGTAATTGATGCCATGAAAATGTCAACGTCATCCAATCATAATCGACGTTACAAGCGACGTTGCATTAGAATTAATTTTCGGAAACATTTACGGAAAAATTATCAAATATACTAAGGTATGTTATCTCATGCCTCGACTCATATTATGTTATACCTGCTGTACCTGCAGAATGAAGTACCTGGTGAAGAAATGGAGGCGAGCCACCCGTGTCGGAGCAGATGTGGTCAGTGGTGCCATTGACCAGTCCAATGGTAGGTCCAGTGTTGTGGTATAAGAATTTGAGCACAAGAGCAGCGGTGGTCAGCGAGTTAAAATCTTGGGCTCAGGTATCATAGGTTGTGAGTGTGATCGCACATTGGGCAATTGTCTCGCATCTAACCAATGTTCGATTGCACAGGTGAAACTTTCATCATCATGCCTCATTGCCAATTGGGGCATACAATCAACCAATCAACATGTTTCAGCCTGAGTCCGAGATTTGAACGAAGTTTATAACCTCGGGGCCGAGCTTTAAGTGACTTGACACACACGTTGCTGGGCTGTGAAATCACATTTCATCGTCATCCATTGCACAGGCGTGACTATGATAATCGTGCCTCATTAACATCTACTCTAGATAACTTAACTCTTTGCACGCTAGCGGTGAAAATAACCCCCAAATATGTCATGGAATTTCATTAGAATTGCATCGTAACGATGCAATTCTAATGAAATTCCAAGACATATTTTCATAGTTTTCAGAGAGCAATAAGGAAACAATATTACTGTATTGTCATCTGCTGATATATTTGAACTATTTATAGCCATTATTTTTCCCAGCATGCAAAGAGTTAACATAGAAGTTGCTGGGCTGTAAAGCACCATTTCACCATGATCATCATTACCGTAATTACCTTAAGTACTGGGACACCTTACCCAGTTACTGTCAGTGACCTAAATTTCGGACAAGTTGGGTTTCATTTTCAGTAATTTGTCAAAACCATTTTGGCAGAATCACAAAAAGTGCAGACCCAGATCAGACTGCTCCTTTAGGGTCTACACTGTTTGCTCTAGGATCAGTCTGATCTGGGTCTACACTGTTTGCTCAGGCACTACCGTCGGAATATTTCTGGCTATTACTATTACGGTAGTCTCCATTTTGCTCATGTATCGTTCTGCCTCCCCAGGTTACGTTCCACAGACCAACAGCTACTCACCGCCCCGGCGTAACGCCTCGCCACGATTCACCTCCGCCCCCGCTCGATCATATAGCCCTGCCCCTGCCCGGTCGTATAGCCCGCCAGCCCGCACTGCCTCATACCGCCAACCTTCGCCAACCCGATCCTCGGACCCTGCCCCATACAGCACCAGGATTACCGGCCTGTCGCCGTACAATAGTCCGCGGACTGAACTGGAGGTGGACACTTATTTATCGTCATCATATGGGTCATCACAGCGAGGTGCCGCAGTACACGTTCACACAACTCCACCCACTAAGGATTATAGTAGTTCCACCACTAGATATACCTCGCCATCATCCGGTGCTAGAAGGTAGGCATGGGGGATTATTCTTTTACTTGTAGTGCATTAGGCACCTGTGTGACTTCTTTACTGTAGGCCGTTCTACAGCTTATTCACCATCATCTGGTTCTACTTCATGGATCGTAATGAAATTTTGCGTACATGTTTATATCGACCTGAGGAAGAACCCTATCAATTTTCTGAAAATTCCAATGAAATTATATAATTCCAATGAAATTATATTTCCCCCTGGCATCCGAAACTGATTTTTGTCGCTTTTAACTTTGTCCAAGCGACAACCCAAATTCTACTTCATCAATCGGTATGAAATTTGATTTACTTATAATGACAAAAGGAAACATCCTATCGCTTTTCATAAAATTTTGATGAGTTAAAATCTCCCTGTCAGTCGAAAGTGATTCTCGTCATTTGTTCTTCTTCAGAAAAATCTTAACATCATCAACCATCCCAGTCTCCCCACTGCGACCAAGTCGAGTGAGTTTCGTGTCGAGCGACGTGTCGAACGGAGACGTGAATGTGGAAGGTCACGACGATTACATTCACCGACTCGAGAGCCTACAGAACAGATTGGGAACATTGCAGAGCGGTAAGTGTATTACTCGGAATATCAATTAACCCTTTACTCCATTCATTGTGGACTCTTAAAAATGAAGTCATGAAAATCCATTTATTAGGTAGAAGGCGATTTGTCTATAACTGTTTTGATAGACTGGAAAGCAGTGTAGGAGCTGTTCAGATTGCTCATATGAACAGCAATCTGAACTGCTCCTAAACTGTTTTCGAAAGCACTTTCTATTGGGGGTGGGGTACAGGAGTCCAAAGACGCTTGTATGGAGTAATGGGTTAACTCACTACATACCAAACACATTCTGGGAAGTGTTAAAGTTTCTGAATATATTTGTTCTATTTTTATGACCCCCAGATCCGTAGATCAGATCTGGGGGTCATATTGTTTTTACCCTGTCTGTTTGTTTGTTTGTTTGTGTGTTTGTCACCAACTTTAACATTCCCCATAACTTTGGAACCATTGTAGATACACACTTCATACTAGGCATGCATGTTCAACACATGAAGGT
>JBEVXV010001155.1:0-6518 GCA_040505915.1 Sedimenticola sp.
CAGCATTAAGTTTTGCGTTTAAGTAAAGTTCTGGAATACCGAAATGCCTATCAGATCACAAAACTTGGACATCTTTGTTATTATATACTCATCACACTGTCACATGGTGGTGCTGCCAAGTGACCTTGCTCTTCTTTCCACACTTTATAGTCGGGACGTTATGGGGTTGAACCTTGCACTAAGGTACTACTAACGTTTTTTGATGAATTATTGTCCCTGATGATGTACTTATTCGAAATCCGCCGGATGACACTTTGTCATCCTTGAGCATTTCTTAAAATTCAAGATGGCGTCCAAGATGGCCGCCATTTTCCTAATAATTCTATATTTGCTGGAAAGACACTATTTTCTTCCGCAAAATGTTCACAATTCCTTTAAAGACGGTACTGAGCTATTTAGAAAAACAATCAATTAATTTTCCCTATATAAATTCAAGATGGCGTCCAAGATGGCCGCCAATTTTGGCAGAATTTCGTATTTGTAGAAAATATTTTTCTTTTTCATATTTTTATTTCGAAAACGGTGTTGGGCTATTCTAAACAACAATAAATGTATTTACCACATATAAATTCAAGATGCGTCCAACTATTTTGCCTCATACATGTTCCTGTCAATGACATTAATACTGGAAAAAATCGCTGAAATTACAACTAATTTGCCATGTTCGCCAGTACTAACCACTTTACATATTACATGATATACCACTGACTTTATTACTCATCACGACCTTCATCATTTTCGTCGTCGGTGTCGGTCTCTTCTGGTTTGGTGTGTGGGTTGTTACACATTCCAAGCGAGATACACTTGCAGAATGACGTGCATGATAGTGCTGCTCCGTGACATGAACATGTGTGCCTGGAACAAGCGGTCTGTGCACTACATCCGCACGCCACAACACGCATCAGTTCTGACGGTGCCACTTCAGACACTCCAGTACGTGGCGTGGGTATATTGCCGACAATTTCCCACCCAAAGTCTGATATGTTCACATCGGGTGGTGAGCACTTATCCGATGCCTTCCAAAGCATTGTCTGTAAGTGAGCACGCTTCACGTGTTCGTTCAACGCGGAATCGGTTGGTGGCAGACTCTTAATCTTTGGAGTGGCTATTTTGCTTGTGAAGATAGAATGCCGAAGCTGATTCATTGATGATGAAGTGTCTTTGGCTTTGTACAACAAGCCCACAAACGTTCCGCCAGCAGCTGTCACTTCATCAAGTGGTGCGTCTGTCTCGCCAAGCAAATCCAAGGAAACGTCATGTTTTATCATTGACGTGACGGCAGATGCCTTCCCTTTACCGAACATGTAGCTGACTGTGTCGCATCCTGTAATCGCATGCACGGCTAGCAGTTGAGATGCTTTCGGTCCAAGCTTTGCAGCCGTCGCATTGATATCAACCACTCGTCCATCCGACTTCTTCATACAGATTTGAACAGTAGTCTGCCACTTCCAGCAAAAGTACACCAATAGTGCAAATATATCGGTGTCATCTGAGATGACATGGATGTGTTGACACTGCTGTTCCTGAACGAGAGACTTCACACAACTGATTATGATACAATCAGCTTCTTCGTGCGTGTACAGTGTCGTGTCTTCCCCGACCATGGTCACATTTGAAGCATTGTTTTCCGCACATATCACTTTTATCAACTCTTTCTTGTTGTGAGAGCTCTTCATTACTGTCTCTCTGTTTGGCAAGACCGTCTCTAGAGCGAGATTTACTGTTCGACAAACAGTGGAACCAGTTCTTCTAACGCGCTCGTGTGTTTTTATTGAGCCTTCTATATATCTGTCGAAAACAACAACCACGGGGCATCGCTTTTCTACTGCTCGTGTAAAGTTTTGCACAAGATGGCGAACTGTTCCCGTTTTCGGCCAGGTGATGTGATACAGCATTTCATTGCCATCTACTACTTCAGCGTCAGGGTCAGTAGTTTCTTCCCCCCAAACTGCTAGTCTGTGCAGAAGTTGTGATTTAGAACTCTTTCGCATGCTTCCAAACTCATCAAATAGAGCAGGGGGGAGAGGTGCAAGCTCGTAACACATCAATGTCTCCAAGGAAATGTCTCTTCTCTGGGAAATTACAAGCAGCCGTGCGTACAGCTTTTCCATGTCGTATATGGTTCTATCTGCCAGTTTCACCCCTTTCTTCATGGTTTCCATCGTTACTACCTTGGAATGAATGGCATTGTAAAATCCAGAGGGTAGGTGTGATTTGAAATCGGCTGCCATTGATTCACCAATGGCTAGAGCTGAGTGAACGTTCACCTTTTCATCGGCAACCTGTCCATTTACGATGTTCACCAGTACGTCCGTGTCATGTTGTTCTAATGGATGGGGGTATTTCGACAATTCCTGCTGTATTTTATGCCGGTCAAGCTCATCAAGTTTCTTTCTTTGTAGCCCCTCTTCCTTGTGTTTGTCTGTCGTAGGATCGTACTCGTCGTCATCACGGTCATGGAACATGTCATCCATAGCCAGGGACACAGCGTTGCAAACGTGGTAAGAAAGAACCCATCTTGCCACCTGGTCAGGGGAGAGTGTCATTCCAACTAGACCTCCCTTTGCCTTTCCGTACCTAATGTATGTTTGTTCCCCAAACTGGTCTGAGAACACACCATTCCATGCCCCAGACCTATGTCGGCACACATGCCGGCCTTCATAAAACATCTCCAATGCTTTATCATCCACCAAATTCATGAATTCCATTAGATGCCATGTAATGTACCTGGCATAATTCCAGTGTCCAGCTGCGAAGAAATATGGAAGCATCCTACTCATACAATACATGTGGAGAGCATACTTCCCTTCACGTTCAGCCCTAACAAACATATGTGCTAGGATTGTGGGATAGATAAAACAATCCACCCAAAGCTGACCTGTTCTTGATGAGCAAGCTGAAGCTAGCATATCATCCATTTCTTCTGTTGTCCTTGCACCAGAGAGAATGTTGCGTTTGAGAAGTCCTACAACAACCATACGAAATCCTCTCAGAGCCTTAGGCCATGCTTTACCGAGCATCATGGAGTTTATGCCTTTATATGAGACACTCAATATCTCAGTCAATCCTGTACCTTTCATCAGGGTTCCGATGCAGCCCAGAAATGACATCAATGTGTGCATTCCACCAGGTCTGACCAACAAATACTTCCACCGTGTCGGGTTCGCCCATTTTATTTGAATGGCTACTTTGAACAATTGAAGGTCTGCTACCAGGTGTACATACTGCTGCCCATGTGATCTAAAAAAATCTTCTATATAAACTAAGCTGGTGAGTACTGTATCTGGGTGACTGGGCGGTGAGTCAATCAGTGGGCCATACATGTATTTCGTGGCCTTTGCCACAAATCCATTCTCTCTTGCCAAATATGTCATGTGGCCTGACCACTCAGCAGGCACAGTATCATCATCATGTGCTGCTATGTTTGTGAGCCAGTCCAAATCAGCTTTGAGTGCTGAGCTAACATCATCCATTCGTTGTGTCACAACGTCGTAGGGAACACCAGAGTGCACATTGACGACAGGTGGAAGTGGATTTTTAGGACCGTCGTAATGTTGAACTTCAATGGGCGACAATTCACTGAGCTTTGCGTTGCTCATTTCCGCCAAACTGACCCTTGGTATGATAGGGTGTGATGTGTTGCTATCAGTTTCATCCTCCTGATCAACGTCATTGGTAGGCTGGTGTGTGACTTCTACAACCAACGCATGAGTTTCCCTACACCCATTTGGCGTGGCTATATTCAGATCATAGTTGTCTATCCAGGACGCCAACTCCCCACCGTCGTCTACATTCAGCCCTCTAAGTGTATACGGCTGTGAACCTGTGTATATTGCTGCCGACGTACGGAATCTTAGAACCTCGTCATATGTAACTGTGATCCCAATGTCGTGCAATAATGACACCAGTTCCTTAGATCCGAATCGATGGTGTACTTTCAGTGCCAAGCCCAACGTTGTTTGGTTGTATGATTTTGTTATGTGAGCTTGGATCGATTGCGCGAGGGTAATGGAGGCTCTACTTAACTTGCCATTTGAAACTAGGCCTGATATGAACGAAAGAAGTGTGGAGCTTGTGTTTTCTATGGTCTTTGCTTTTCTGAACATGCCGATGTCATAGTTTTGTGTTTGCGGCAAATCGCGACATTCGGCAGTGATTTTATCTGTCAGCTTAGCCATCATAATGTTCTCCTCATTGTCATCCACTTTCTCCAATCGAAGATTACCAGGCAAGTGATCTTTGAAACAGAAGAGACTTGCACAACCGCAAATATCGAGTTTTACCAAGCGGTTACCGAAGTGGTTCTGTAGTTTCGTACTGATCTCCCTGCGACTGAGTGCATCATTTCCCATGCTCAACTCATTATACCGGTTGTGAAGCTCAACAGATGTCCATATATGACTGGGATCATCATTCATTATCTCCACAAGACGAATAAAAACTCCGTCATTGTCGGCAATTTGGTTGGCATACATGTTGGATTTTGCCGCCTTAACATTTTTTTCCTGCATAAATAATAGATAACAATCCCTGTGATATTGAGCATCTGCGGCGTGAAGATCGGATGATGCGCCAAGGACTCGTATCCTTACATCAGCAGCATGAGAATCGCCCCTGTCATCACAAACTTGCAAAATCTTAGATTTCATGCACACCCCTCCGGGAATGTCTGTAGTACTGCACTGTACTACTTCTCTCCATCTCGATGGGTTCTTCTTGTCGCGTGGCACACATGGACCACCGCAAAATAAACAGTGCCTTCTGAAATCGAATGATTGCAACTCTGACCGTCTTCGTCGGATAGGAGGTGCGCTGTGACACCGTTCTTCCATGCGACCATGTCTCTTATTAGACCTGCTGATATGCTGTTTCGAAGTGTATGTCGTTACACACGATTTGTGACATTTTATGTTCAAATCGGGATTGTTATCAAGTTCATTTTCAAGAGTTAAATGAAGGGTGTCCCCCCGCGACTTACTTGCCGCTATTATTGTCCGTATTCTTTGTGGACCTGACGAGATGAGACAACTGTCCCCCTGTGTGCAGTTTGGGAATATGCATACCGTAGCAGACATTGTGATATGAGAAAAACCCCGACTAATGATACACTACCGCTTTCGCGGCTTAGTATAAAATAGACCGAGGGTTTATCTTTTGAACGCGGTACCGTCTGGATACGCACTTGCGGATTTCAAGTTTTGTTTATGTAGGTATACTTAATACGAATATGTTCTTCTTGAGGGTATCAATACGAATATATTATCATACAAAACAGTGCAACATATGTGTCGATGCAATAACGCATGTCTACATAATAGCGCCAAATGATGTTCATCAGCACAGATTTGACACTATTACCTATTACAATATTTAGTTAAGAAATAAACATAGCGTTGTTAAGACCCTATTGACTAATCGAATAATAACAACGACGGTAGCCGGTAGAAACGTCCAATCGCCCACTATTTGTGAAAAGGGAGCGTCCCCAACGCTTCCGATGTTTCGATATTATAATCATTTATAAAATATTTTCCAAATCTTTGGCAAGTCACCCCTGTGGTTATAGAGGTACAGAAACATGGTACAAATTCATAGTTAAAAGCCGATTGCATTCTATTTCGTGTCAGTTTTCTCTGAGCTACGCGACACAGTCGCTTTAAAGTACATCCAAAGTTATATTGATATAATGGTAATCTAATCTAGTATTTATTGTTATTATAATATGTGTGCATTTTACAAAAAAAATAAAAATATTTTGGTGACCATTGTCAAACGACGATATTTTTTTTAAATTAAAATAGTACATATTTCAGAATGTCATCCATGTTTAAATTACAATGATGGCCATCTTGCATTACATTGGACTATAGCTATATTACAGCTACATTTAAACACTTTCAACATATTGCCATATACAAACATATGTGTATGGACGTCAAAATAATCAGTATGTCTCGATTGTATCTAAAGTTATAGCAAATTATGTATTTATGGCGGCCATTTTGGATCACAGTGGTCTGGCTATATCGCAGCTACATTTGAACAATGTCAACACATTTGCCATACATGATAACATGGGTATAGACATCAATATAGTCATTATATCTCGATTCTAATTCAAGTTATAGCCAATTCTATTTTTATGGCGGCCATCTTGGATTTTGGGCATTTTGCGTCCCTCGGATCAAACGGTTCCTACTTTATTTGAATTTAGCATACCTCAAAACCCCAGTATGCAAAGTTACATGCTTCCCACTAATAGGGGAACATCGTTTCGTTTATCTGCTAACCACCTATAGTATTCATCCGTAATATAATATGTGTGCATTTTACAAAAAAAAATAAAAAAATTGGTGACCATTTTCAAACGACTATAAAAAAAAATGCTCAAGGATGACAAAGTGTCATCCGGCGGATTCTGTTTAAGGACATGTTAAACTACAGAAATCCATCAAAAAACGTTAGTAGTACCTTAGTGCAAGGTTGGGCCATTTTGGGGGCTCCCACGTCTCGACTAC
>JBEVXV010001156.1:0-13418 GCA_040505915.1 Sedimenticola sp.
CCGGTATGTCCCACCCTTATACTAAAGTCCCCTTGTCCGGCTCGCTCTGCAGACCGCAGCAGGTCGCGCATTGGACTGAGGACATCGGTATGCAGAAGATAGAGGGTGATGACGGCCACGGTCAGTGTGAACATCAGGCTGATACTCTGCATCAGCCCCAGTAGGTGGATTTTTGATTCGGCATCCTCCTCCAGTAGCTTTACCATGTGATCGATGTCGGAAACAAAAAGGTCGACCGTACTACGGAAGGCGATGGCTATCTTATAGAGGGTAGCTTGTGATGCTGAGGCATTTATCTGTTGAGTGTAGGCTGCGATCGCCGGAAGCAGGATTATTCTCCAGTCAACCTTTACTCTGTGGTATGCCTGTTTGAGTGAAATACGGTTGCTATCCCGTATGACATTGACCAATTTTGGACTATTGAGTCTTTGCTCAAACTCCTTCATCAGCAAAGCAACCTCATTAAGGTGGTCTGCTCCTGGTGTATGCGCCGACTCCAGTGTGGCGGTAAGGCGATAGGACTGCATACGTAGACTGCCAGACATATTCACCGCACCAGCTTCGCCATGGGTTATGCGTGCCATATAGACAGCACTCGCCATACCGGCGATTGCAAGGGCAGTGATAACCCCCATGGCCAAACCGGCGCGTAGAAGAAGGGAGTTGCTCAAAAAATTGAGCTGGGTCGACATATTTCATGCTCCTCAAGAAGCTGTTGTGTTATGAACAGAAAACGTAACTATTCAGCTGGGCTTGGGATCGGAGTCGATTGCGTCGTATAAAGGTGCATTTTTCCACCAATCCTGGCGCAATCGACTCCGACCCCTGGTGAAAATAGCCATAAAATTTGGTATAGCTGAATAGTTACCAGAAAACTTCCTCTCTCTGTAGCCCATTGATATTGCAACTTTATGGTGTTAATCCTTCGGCACTAGCGCCTACTCCATTACATTATCAATATTTTCTAATAGAGTGATAATACCCTTATGTAACAAAAGGTTGATAGTAGCATAAGGACTACCACTAAAGTATTAGACGCTTGAGCTGGCCCTTATCTACTTGATCTTGATCAATAGCGCATTCTCTCCAACTCCCGTATTTTTAGCATCCATACATCAATAGCAATACTGGAGATGCGGAAGATGGCTAGCGAAAAACGAATGCAACTCTCTGTTCTCACGATGAACACATTTGCATTTACTGCATGTTTTGCAGTGTGGGTGATGTTCTCGATCATCGGTATTCCGATCAAGGAGCTGCTGACACTGAACGAGACTCAGTTCGGTATTTTGGTTGCAACACCGATCCTGACCGGCTCCCTGGTACGTCTCCCCGTCGGTATCTGGACCGACCGGTTCGGTGGACGTATTGTCTATTTTATTCTGATGCTCTGCACCATTCTGCCACTCTATATGATTGGTGAGGCGACCCAATACTGGCAGTTCCTGGTTCTGGGACTGTTTGTCGGTGTCGCTGGCGCTTCGTTTTCCGTAGGCATCGCTTACACCGCACGTTGGTTTACCAAAGAGAAGCAGGGCTTCGCGATGGGTATTTTCGGTGCGGGTAATGCGGGTGCAGCATTGACCAAGTTTGTCGCGCCCTCACTGGTTGTCGCCTATGGCTGGGAGATGGTACCCAAGGTCTATGCGGTCGCCATGTTTGTGACTGTCGTGCTGTTCTGGATGTTCACCTATGAGAAGCCAGAGCACAAAGTAGGTTCTCATGTCACCCTGTCTGACCAGCTTAAGCTGTTGAAAGACCCCAAAATATGGAAGTACATGCAGTACTACTCCCTGGTATTTGGCGGTTTTGTCGGCCTCTCCCTGTGGATGACCAAGTACTACATCTCCGAGTATGGCTTTGATCTCACCACAGCGGCACTAATGGCGGCTATTTTTGTACTTCCATCCGGTATGATTCGTGCGCTGGGTGGCTGGTTCTCGGACAAGTACGGCGCCTACAAAGTGACTTGGTGGGTGATGTGGATCTCCTGGGTCTGCCTGTTTATTATGTCTTACCCCCAGACAGAGATGGTTATCAAGACCGTCACCGGTGATGTTTCTGTCGGCATCGGCCTCAATGTCTGGATGTTTACGGCACTTCTTTTTGTTGTCGGTATTGCCTGGGGCTTCGGCAAGGCCTCCGTCTTCAAATTCCTCTCTGATGAGTATCCGGAAAATATCGGTGTTGCATCCGGTATTGTTGGTCTCGCCGGTGGCATGGGTGGATTTCTGCTGCCGATCATGTTCGGTGCCTTGATTGATCTTACCGGCGTCAATAGCGCGGTCTTTATGCTGCTTTACGGTGCGACTTGTGTCTCCTTGGTATGGATGCACTACACCTTTGCCAGAGAGCATGAAGCCGAGAAGCAACAGATGGCTAAAGACCACGCTTTACACAGCTATGTACGTGCCCACGAGAGTCCCGATACATACGCGGCGGCCCGTGCCGCAGTTGAGCAGGCCGACCTGCTGGAAGAGTTGATAGAAAAATATACTGTGGCACGAACAGCTGCAGAGATTGAGGCGGAAAAAATCCGTAGCGGACAGTTGCAGATAAAAACTGCAGATGTTCTTGAATAGATCATGTTTACAACATGCACTGTTTCTTTTGTAGGAGAAAATAATGGCTGATATAAAAACCTGGGAACCGGAGGACTCCAATTTTTGGGAGTCCACCGGTAAGTCGATAGCAAATCGCAATTTGTGGATATCAATCCCGAGTCTGTTGAGTGGATTCGCGGTCTGGTTGTACTGGGGCATCATTACGGTACAGATGCTCAATCTTGGCTTCCCTTTTGAAAAGGCTGAGCTGTTTACACTGGCGGCGATCGCTGGTCTTACCGGTGCGACTCTACGCATCCCATCGAGCTTTTTTATACGAATTGCCGGTGGTAGAAATACCATCTTCTTTACTACTGCGCTGCTGATGATTCCGGCCATCGGTGCCGGTTTTGCGCTGCAGGATAAGGAGACTCCGCTTTACGTCTTCCAGATCCTGGCATTCCTCTCAGGCTTCGGCGGCGGTAACTTCGCCTCTTCGATGTCCAATATCAGCTTCTTCTTTCCGAAGCGGATGCAGGGTTTGGCGCTGGGTCTAAACGCCGGTCTGGGTAATGCGGGTGTAACCACCATGCAGATCCTGGTGCCGCTGGTGATGACTTTCGGTATCTTTGGTGGTGATTCAATGATTCTGGAGAACACCTCCGGTACATTGATCGGTAAGATTCCCGCAGGCTCCGAAACCTATATCCACAACGCTGGCTTCGTCTGGCTGTTGTTCCTGATTCCGCTGGCGTTTGCCGGTTGGTTCGGTATGAACAACATCCGTACCGATGAGGTATCTCCGCATATCGGTTCACCTATCGGCGCCATGTCAAAAATCGCCGGTTTGTTGATGATTGGCTTTGTTACCGCTGCTGTAGGTCTTTACATTATTCTGCCTGCGCCGACGGGACTGGGTGCGCCTGGATGGGTCAAGTGGCCGGTAATTGCCGGTATCCTCATCTCCACCATTATGCTGATGAAGATGATTCCTGGCGATATCAAGCCCAATCTTCAGCGTCAGTTCAAGATCTTTGACAACAAGCACACCTGGGTTATGAGCATCATCTACACCATGACCTTCGGAAGCTTTATTGGCTACTCTGCCGGTTTTGCTCTCGCGATCAAGGTCGTGTTTGGTTTTCAGCACTTGGAAGTGGCTGGGTTGATGACTCACGACCTGGCTAACCCCAATGGTCCTTCAGCGCTGATGTATGCTTGGATGGGACCTTTCATCGGTGCTCTGATTCGACCGATTGGTGGTTGGATTGCCGATAAAGTGGGTGGAGCCAAGGTGACACAGTATGTCGCCATTGTGATGATCGGCTCGGCTCTTGGTGTGGCTTACTTTCTGAAGTCTGCCTATCAGTCACCGACACCGGAAGAGTTCTTCTTGCCCTTCTTCTTGCTCTTTTTGGTACTTTTTGCAGCCACCGGCATCGGTAACGGTTCAACCTTCCGTACCATCGCTATGGTGTTCCCTAAAGAGCAGGCTGGCCCTGCCTTGGGTTGGACATCAGCGGTAGCCGCTTACGGTGCTTTCCTGATTCCCAAGATCTTTGGTGAGCAGATCAAGGCAACTACACCTGAGAACGCTTTGTATGGTTTCGCCGTATTCTATGGTGTCTGCCTACTGCTGAACTGGTGGTACTACCTCGGTCCAAAGGCTGAGATCAAGAACCCTTAAGCGATATATTTGAAGAATGTGGACGAGACTGCTTATTAACCCCGAAGTGCTCTGAATGACTTCCCTCCTAAGCGCACTGGCAGTCTCGTCCCACCTCATTCATGAGGCGTTATATAACAATCTAAATGAGCCTCGAAGGAGAACTCATAATGAGTCACTTTTTAGATAGACTGAAATATTTTAAGCGAGCCGAGACGACCTTTTCCGGCGGACATGGAATCGTCACCACTGAAGACCGTCAGTGGGAAGATAGCTACCGTAACCGTTGGCGCCACGATAAAATCGTGCGTTCTACTCACGGTGTAAACTGTACCGGTGGCTGTTCCTGGAAGATCTTCGTCAAGAATGGTCTGGTTGCCTATGAGATGCAGCAGACCGATTATCCGGAAACACGCTCGGATCTACCCAATCATGAGCCTCGAGGTTGTCAACGCGGAGCCTCTTTCTCCTGGTATCTCTATAGCCCGCACCGTATCAAATATCCCCTGGTGCGTGGTCGTCTGGTTGATATGTACCGTAAAGAGCGGGCTTCAGGAAAAGATCCTGTGGCTGCCTGGGAAGCGATCCAGAGTGATCCTGCCAAGCGGCTGAAGTATACGGCTGTACGCGGTTTGGGCGGTTTTGTCCGCGCCGACTGGAAAGAGATGACCGAGATCATCGCTGCCGCTAATATCTACACAATTAAGAAATGGGGCCCGGACCGCATCTACGGTTTCTCACCCATTCCTGCGATGTCCATGATCAGCTATGCTGCCGGTTCTCGCTACCTCTCCCTGATTGGTGGCGCCTGTGGCTCCTTCTACGACTGGTACTGTGATCTGCCAGCGGCCTCTCCTCAGGTATGGGGTGAGCAGACCGATGTTCCCGAGGCGGCTGATTGGTATAACTCCAAGTATCTGATCATCACCGGCGCCAACTTGCCGATGACCCGTACTCCCGATGCCCATTTCGCCATTGAGTCCCGTTACAACGGCACCAAAGTGGTCTCCATGGCACCGGATTACGCTGAGTATGTGAAATTTGCTGATCTGTGGATGCCGATCAAGCAGGGCACTGATGCGGCTGCCTTTATGTGCATGGGGCATGTGGCGCTGAATGAGTTCCATATTAAGAAGCAAGACCCTTACTTTACAGACTATGTGCGCACCTATACCGATCTGCCGATGCAGCAGATGCTGCACAAAGAGGGTGACCGCTATGTGTCGGGTCGCTTCCTACGCGCCTCTGACTTCGACAGCAACATGGGTGAGAGCAACAACCCTGAGTGGAAAACGGTTGTTTTCGATTCCAAGAGCGGTGCCTTTGTTGTGCCTAACGGCTCGCTTGGTTTCCGCTGGGGTGAAGAGGGTAAGTGGAACCTGCTGGCGAAGAATGCCTCAGACCAGTCTGATATCGAGGCGGAACTATCCTGTATAGATAATAAAGATGATGTGGTTGAGGTAGCCTTTCCTCACTTCAATCCAGATGATGGTGACACCCTAGTGCGCAACATCCCGGTACGCAAGCTCAAGCTTGCATCCGGTGAAGATGCACTGGTCTGTTCCGTGTTCGATCTACAGGTGTCGCAATACGGCATTGATCGAGGACTGGGTGATAATCTGGCAACCTCTTACGATGATGAGACCGTACCTTACACTCCCGCATGGGGCGAGAAGGTGACCGGTGTAAAACGTGCTGACCTTGAGTGTACCGGGCGCGAGTTTGCACAAAACGCCTCTGAGACCAAGGGTAAGTCCATGGTCATCATGGGTGCGGCGATTAATCACTGGTATCACAACGACCTGGGTTACCGCAGCATTATGAACCTGCTGCACATCTGTGGTTGTATCGGTAAGTCCGGTGGTGGTTGGGCTCACTATGTAGGACAGGAAAAATTGCGTCCACAAGCGGGTTGGGCTCCTGTCGCCTTTGCACTCGATTGGCATCGTCCACCACGCCACATGAACAGTACCACCTACTGGTACTTCCATACCGATCAGTGGCGTTATGAGAAGGTGGCAGCGGATGATATTCTTGGCTCTACCGCCAAAGCGAAGTATCGCGGATATCAACTGGCTGACTACAATGTCGTTGCACAACGCCTTGGCTGGTTGCCTTCTGCGCCTCACTTCAACAAGAATCCACTGGATATTGTCAAAGAGGCTGAAGCGGCTGGTGCAACTGATGAGGCAGGTGTCTCTCAGTATATGACTGAGCAGCTTAAGAGCGGAGATATGAGTTTCGCTGTAGAGGATATTGACGCCGAGGAGAGCTATCCTCGTAACCTGTTTGTCTGGCGTGCTAACCTGCTGGGTTGCTCTGCAAAGGGACATGAGTACTTTCTGAAACACCTTATGGGTGCTCAGAACGGCGTTATGCAGGAGGGGCTTGAAGGCCGTGACTGCAAAGAGATCAAGTGGCGCGATAAGTCACCGGTCGGCAAGCTGGATCTTTTGGTGGATATTAACTTCCGCCTCAACTCTACCGGTGCCTACTCCGATATCATTCTGCCCACGGCGACCTGGTATGAGAAGGCAGATCTGAATACCACAGATATGCACCCCTTCGTACACCCACTGGGTAAAGCGGTGGATCCAGCGTTTGAGTCCAAATCGGACTGGCAGATCTTCCAAACTATCGCCAAGAAGTTCTCTGAACTGTCTGAAGATCATCTGGGTGTCGTTAAGGATGTTATCGCTCTGCCGATGCAGCACGATACTCCCTTAGCAATGGCGCAGCCCTTTGGTGAGGTTAAAGATTGGAAGAAGGGTGAGTGTGACCTGATCCCAGGAAAGACTGCACCACTGTTCAAAGTGGTTGAGCGTGATTACCCCAACACCTACAAGAAGTTCACCTCAATAGGGCCTCTGTTGAATAAGTTGGGTAATAACATCAAGGGTCTCGACTGGAATACCGATCTTGAGATCGAGCAGTTGGGTGTTCTCAATGGCGTTATCAAGGAGGAGGGCATTTCACAGGGTCGTCCCCAACTGATAGACGATGTTGCTGTATGTGATACCGTTTTGCAGATGGCACCTGAGACCAACGGTGAGGTGGCGCATAAATCCTGGAATGCACTGAGCAAAAAGACTGGTATTGATCATAGTCATCTCTATGCCGGTAGGCATGAAGAGAAGATCCGTTATCACGATATCGTTGCCCAGCCTCGAAAGATTATTACTGCACCGACATGGTCCGGTATCGAGTCTGAAGAGGTGAGCTACAACGCGTGTTATACCAATATCCATGAGCATATTCCTTTCCGTACTCTGACCGGTCGCGCCTCCTTCTATCTGGATCATGAATGGATGCTTGATTTTGGCGAGGGTCTCTGTTGCTATCGTCCGCCAGAGGATCTGGGTTCAACCAAAAACCTGCCGAAACTATTGGCAGACAAGCTCAAGGGCAAGAAGACTCTTACCCTCAACTGGATTACGCCACACAACAAATGGGGTATTCACTCTACCTACCATGATAACCTGCGGATGCTCACTCTGTTCCGTGGTGGCCCTTACTTATGGTTGAATGAAGATGAAGCCAAGACCGTTGGTCTGAAAGATAACGACTGGGTTGAGGCGGTTAACGGCAATGGTGCAACGGTTGCCCGTGTGGTTGTCAGTCAGCGTATCCCGGCAGGTGTAGCAATGATGTATCACGCACAGGAGAAGAACGTTAATGTTCCCGGTTCAAATACCACCGGTAAACGTGGCGGTATTCTCAACAGTGTAACCAAAGTGATCATGAAGCCTACCAATATGATTGGTGGCTACGCACAGCTCTCATACGCGTTTAACTATTACGGTACTGTGGGTAGTCAACGTGATGAGCACGTTATCATTCACAAGATCGAAGATGCCGATGTGGATTGGTTGGAAGGTGATCTGACGCCGGAGCGTGAAGCGCAGCTCAATCCCCCTGGGATTAATAACTGAGTGAGTTGATCGCATGGATGCAGGGTGGGAAAACACCACTCTGCATCTCGGTGGAAAGAATTGTGAGGAACAAAAGATGAAAATACGTGCACAAATTGCAATGGTCCTGAACCTGGACAAGTGCATCGGTTGTCACACTTGTTCGGTGACATGTAAGAACATTTGGACGAACCGTAAGGGTGTCGAGTATGCCTGGTTTAACAACGTAGAGAGTAAGCCGGGTATTGGCTTCCCCAAAGAGTGGGAAAATCAGGACAAATGGAGAGGTGGTTGGACCAAGAAGAGCGGTCAATTGGAGCTTAGGGCCGGTGGGCGTTTAAGCAAGTTGCTGAACATCTTTGCCAACCCCGATATGCCCGAAATCGACGACTATTATGAGCCGTTTGATTATGATTATGCAAAACTGCAAAACAAGCCTCTCTCTGAAGCAACGCCTACAGCGCGTCCATTCTCCCAGATTTCGGGAGAGCGGATGGAGAAGATTCATTGGGGACCGAACTGGGAAGATGACCTGGCAGGTGAGTTTGAAGGACGCGCCAAGGATAAAAACTTTGACGGTATGCAGAAGCAGATGTACAAGGATTTCGACAAGACTTTCCAATTGTACTTGCCGCGCTTGTGTAACCACTGCCTGAATCCGGCATGTGTTGCCAGTTGTCCCTCCGGTGCTATCTATAAGCGCGATGAGGATGGTGCGGTTCTGATTGATCAGGATAAGTGTCGTGGCTGGCGTATGTGTGTCAGCGGCTGCCCTTATAAGAAAATCTACTACAACTGGGAATCCGGTAAATCTGAGAAGTGTATTCTCTGTTACCCGCGTATCGAGTCGGGCATGCCTACTGCTTGTGCCGAATCCTGTGTCGGACGTATCCGTTACATGGGTGTTGTTTTATATGATGCCGACAAGATCAGTGATGCAGCAGGTACTGATAACGAGAAGGGGCTTTATGAGTCACAGCTCGATATGTACCTGGATCCTAACGATCCAGAAGTGATCGCTCAGGCACTCGAAGATGGTATCTCCCAGCAGTGGTTGGATGCAGCTAAGAAATCACCCGTCTATAAGATGGCGGTAGAGTGGAAGATCGCCTTCCCCATCCACCCTGAGTTCCGTACCTTGCCAATGATGTGGTATGTGCCACCTCTGTCACCGGTTCAAAGCCAGATCGACCAGGGTAATATGCCAACAGAGGCAGATGGCGTGATTCCCAAGGCAAGTGCACTGCGTTTTCCTGCCCAATACTTGGCTAACCTGCTGACCGCAGGCGATGAGGCTCCGATTATCAGCTCACTTAACCGTATGCTGGCAATGCGTAGTAATCAACGTACCAAGGCGATAAAGGGCGAAGCTAATACAGCGGCGCTCGATTCAGTGGGTATGACCGAAGATCAGGCAGAAGAGATGTATCAGATGCTTGGTATCGCCAACTATGGTGATCGTTTTGTGATTCCTACAGCACATGAAGAGATGGTGCAGGAAGATCCCTACGCCTTCCAGGGTCAGAACGGCTTTAGTCCCGGTAACGTGAGCTCTCAAGGCAGTGATGCAGGAACAGGTTTCTCACTGTTCCCGGCACCACGTAAACGTACCTACAACCCTCAAGGCGTTATGTCCAAGAAGAAGGGCTAAACAGGAGAGTTAACCATGCGTATATACAACATAATGGCGCGCCTGCTGGATTACCCTGATGCTGAGCTGATGGAGAATCTTCCTGTGATTATCGACATGCTGAAAGAGGATGCTGATATCAGTAAGCAGGAACGTGATGCGATGATGCAGTTGATCTCATGGATGCAGCTGCATGATCTGACCGGTATGCAGAGTGACTATGTACAGACATTCGACATGACGCCGGAACATGACCTGCATCTGACCCATCACCTTTTTGGCGATGATCGTGGTCGTGGACCTGCACTTATCGATCTTTCTGAACACTACAAGGGGACAGGGCTGGAGGTGGAGAAAGGAGAGATTCCTGACTTCCTGCCCCTGATTCTTGAGTACGTGTCTACACTCGATGATATGCAGGCTAGGGTCTTTTTAGGTGATGCAGCCAAAGTGCTTAAGGTTTTGGCGGATAATCTTGAAAAGGCGGATAGCCCCTATGCAAAGCTGCTTCGGCTCGTGGAAAATCGCGGTCATATAGCTCAGGCAGCCTGAGGAGAGAATAGTAATGACATTACATGATTTTGTTTTCGGGGCTTACCCCTACCTGGCGGGTGCCATCTTCCTACTTGGAAGCTGGATCCGGTTTGATCGTGAACAGTACACCTGGAAGTCTGATTCAAGCCAGCTGTTGAGTAACAAGGGAATGCGACTGGCCAGTAATCTGTTCCATGTTGGTGTTATCGGCATCTTCCTGGGACATGCAGCGGGCATGCTATTACCACACGGCCTGTTTCTGGCGCTGGGTATCTCTGATGTTTCACATCAATACATTGCCATCTATGCCGGTGGTATCTTTGGAACCATGTGTCTCAGTGGTGCGGTTATGCTGTTTCTGCGTCGCATCAGTGAGCCACGGGTCAAGGCCACCAGCCGCAAGCGTGATACCTTTGTTATCGGCTGGATAGCGATGACAGTGACTCTGGGATTGACAACGCTGTTTGTCTCTACCGGACATGCTGCCCATGGTGATGTTTCAAGCATGATCGCCTTGACCGAGTACGTTAAGAGTATCGTTATGCTGAGTGTGGATCCTAGTCTGATCACTGATGTATCGCTGATCTTCAAGGTTCACATGTTCTTTGGTATGACCGTATTTCTGATATTCCCATTCACGCGGCTTGTCCATGTGTGGAGTGTGCCGATTACCTATTTGGGGCGCGCCTACCAGATTGTTCGTGTGAAACAGGGTCAGATGAACTGAGTTAGTTATTAGTGAGTAGTAATGGACGGGAGCAGAGTGCTCCCGTCTTGCTTTAAAAGGTAGTAAATATGAGCACAAATCCATACGCTACACGAATTGAGTACGTTGATGTCAATGGTAAAAAAATAGCCACTGATCAGGAAGGATATATCCAGAATATGGATGACTGGTCTGAGGATTATGCGGTTGCATTGGCTAAAAAAGAGTCTCTGGAACTTATGCAGGACCATTGGGATGTTATCAACTTCATTCGTTACTATTATGAGAAAAATCGTGTCCAGGGACAGGTGAGGGATATGATAAAGCACTTCAAGAAAGTGTGGGGACCTGAGCGAGGTAATAATCGCTATCTGCATGATATTTTCCCCAAAGGGGGGCCGCAGAAACAGGGCAACCGTATGGCAGGGATACGCAAAACGAAAGGTGAGCATTAACGCTATGATGTTCTACGTTTTAATTAAAAATGTGCAGGTGTGCAATGCAGATCTCTAAAGACAAGATTGTGACCATCGAATACAAGATGGTCGATGTAGACGGGACGGTTATCGATTCCAGTGATGACAGTGATCCATTGTCATTTATTCAAGGACGTGAAGCGGTATTCCCCGCCCTTGAAGCCCAGGTTGAGGGGAAGAGCACAGGCAGTCGTCTAGCCTTTACCCTTGAGCCGAAACAGACATATGGCGAGCGTGATGAGAAGTTGGTGCGTGTTATCCCACGAGACCATTTTGATCTAGAAGGCGATATCTCTGTCGGTATGACGTTTGCCGCGAAAAAAGATGGTCGGAGGCAGCCGGTAACGGTCACTGCGGTGAGTGAGGATGAGTTAACCGTCGATGCCAACCACCCCCTTGCGGGAGTCACTATGAGTGTCGATGTGGTGATCGTTGATGTTCGTGATGCAGTGGAAGATGAGCTTGCGACGGGTCTGGTGCAGAATATGGATGAGATCTACTCACGCCAACAGAAGCAAGATGGAGTTCCTGTCAAAGGGCTTCTTTGACCTATTGAACGATAATCCGACCAGGAGCCGAATGGCACTGACTTAGGATTAGATTTTGCGCAAAGAGACAAAGAGCGGCAAAACGTAACTATTCGGTATTGGGTGCTGCTCTTGTTGGAGGGGGCGCCCGGTTCACGATTGAACGTTCATTGCGCTTCTAAAATGCGCTTCTACCGGGTGTGTGACACAATATGTGGTTCATCTCTATTGAACAACAGGCTCCATACCAAGGCCAGCGTTACCCCTAACCAAGCCAACACCGCAACCCAGAGCATTCCTCCTGACAAGAAAAGTAATGGTGTGAATTCAGCCGCCAGGGCTAATTTATAGGTTGCGACCGCATACATGCCCAGTGGAAAAACAATGCTCCACTGCATGGGCTCATAGGTCAGCGGTACTTTGCAGTAACCGTGTTTCCACAATCCAAAAATAACCAGCAGCGGTATCCACCATGTGGCCCAGGTCCAGATCATAATCGACAGCAAACGGATAACCGGGTTGAGCGATTCGAGTACCGGCATTATGGGGTCTGCGAGCAAGAGACTGCTGCCAGCATTAGCGCTGATCGCAGCGGCTCCCATGATCACCCACATCAGTGGAGAGTAATCGCTTAACTCCATATGAAGGAAGAATATTCGATAGCAGAAGAGGGTGACAAAAATGGCATAGAAGATGAGACCTAACCCCCAAAGCATATAGATTTCGACCATCATATAGCCTGAAAGCTTACCAAGATCGCCAGCGATCTTTGCACCCAGCAGTACCAGCGACTGAGTGCCGATGATCAAAATCAGCCAGCCACCATGTACAACATTGATGTTTCTGTCTGCATGGGAGAAACACAATACGCTAAAGCAGAAATAGAGCAGTGTTGACCAGAAACAGAAAGCGGCTATCCAGCAGCCCAGGGCGAGTGTCGCAAACCCATATTGGTGTAGTAATAAGCCACTGATATTGGTGGCGGCTACAAAAGTAAAGAAAATAAATGTGGTGCGGGGGTTCAGTAGGTTTTCAAGCACCTCACGCGGATAACGTTTCAGCCGCCAGGTGTATAAGAAAAAGAGAACAAGCCAGGAGATAAGTGTGAATGCACCGAGTATCATGGATAGCAGCGAAAAATCCCGGATACCCAGTCCGATAGATATGATGCCGCTGGCCATGGTGAGGGAGAAATACCCTGGGTAGAAGTGTTTCAGCCACAGCTTTTTTTCAAGACTATTGTTCATAATCCTGGAGTCCTCAGTTGAATACCGCGAAAAGAGCGCTTGAGATGGGGCAAGGCATAATCTGACAGAGTAGTTGTTCTGTAACTTCTCAAAAAGTCCGTGCCATAGGGGGTGCAGTAACACCTTTTCAGGAGACGCGGTGAATACCTCCCTGTACGCTCACAGCAGCATCCCTGCT
>JBEVXV010001157.1:0-7618 GCA_040505915.1 Sedimenticola sp.
TTTTTTTAAAATGTGCCCAAAGTTGTCCCCCGGGCCATTTAAAGACCACACCCAATGGGCGTGGTTTTGAGATAATGGGGAGTTGTACAATTGTCAAATGGTAACCGATTTTAATGTTTCTGGTGTCAATTTGTACGTTTTCAGGTGTGCCGAGGCCGATAAAATGAAAATCTAAGTCATATATGGCCACGATATGGTTTAAAATTCAAAATGGCCACCGAAAAAAGTGCAAAATTGCTTACATTGTTTATAATAACGTTTAAAATGGGTCATTCCAATTTTTAGATGCGTATCGTTGTTAATCTGACACACATGTTCAAGGATAGTAAGCAATAACATTCAAAATGGCCATCATAATATACATACAAATCAAAATGGCCGCCAAAATATTATAATTATGTTCAGATTTGTGAAATTTTCTAATAATATATGTATTTGAAATGGCGTACAGCAAGCGATACCAGTGCGATAAAATAGCGTCAATCTTGTATAATTATATTATTCAACCATTATATTATAACTGGCTCACAAAAATACATGTAAACACACCAACCACCTCCCCACGCACCGTCCCTCTCACTCCACCTATATTCCATGGCAGTCTACCCGACTATATATTATATGTACTGATCGTTTAGCTTTACGTTGCGGCAAAATGGTCAATACAGATACTGCATCTATTTGAACAACACGAACGATAATAACATTATTGGCTGAAGCAATTTAACAACGCTATGATTTTTATTGGTTTTTTATAAAATCAATCACTCAGTTTCATATTCAACCGAGTGCGTTACGATTTATGCATTCAGTGAATGCCATCATATCTATACATTGTAGGTATATAGATACAACAGGTAACCAATTTGATCAAGGTTCATCATACAATACTGTGCACAACGTCCATAGTTTTGTACAAGCATATTCATTGACACACATTTTCAAAGTGTGTCGGTGTATATATTGCACAGTATCCAAAAATAATGGAGAGCACACCAGAAGGTGTTGCAGATCAAGTGCAATGGGAAACAAGTCGTCCAACTTGTGTTGGGGATGGGCATGGACGCGTGACGGGTGGTGGCGGTGCGGAAGGTATTGAAATAGTAGACACCAGGGGTTCTGGGGGAGAGGTAAATCGTGAAAATCAAGGTTTGTGCGGAAAAGGCGAGGGCGACTGTGTCGGGCAGCTCGAAACAGACATAAATATAGAGAAGTGCCGTGGGGACAAATACCCATCAGACCCATGTGATAGACATACATCAACGCACACGTGTCTGCCGGATCCAAAATTTCGCGCATCTCATGTGTATAGTGGACGCATAACGTGTCAGATCTGTTTCGAAACATACACAAATAAATATGTAAATCGTATAAAATCGTCGAATAGAAGGTTACAGCAGATTCGAGATTTGGAACGTTTTAAGCAATATTCAATCCGTTGGCAAGGGGTAACGCATGCATACAATCGCGTGTACGATTTAGTAGATTGGTCCGGGGCTGGGGAGAAATGGGCACATAGATCGTGCAAGATGAATTTCTTCAAGGACGAGTTCCTTGAATCCCAATCACATGTACACTCCACTATACAGGGATCGGATGAGGGAGCAGTACCATGTAGTGCTTGTGTGGATCATGACACTGTTGGGGCTGCTGAAGGAAACATAAGAAGAAGTACCAGAAAACAGCTTACATACACATCATCATGGCAGACAGCAGAGAAAATGAAATGCATTATTTGCAATGATGACAAACGGGCAAAAGGTAGACTACTACCATTGCAAACAATAAGAATATCTGATAAGGCCGAGAGTACTCTAAGAGAATATGCAAACCTCCATTTGGAGAAAAACAACGTTAAGTACGTGGATGGAGCAAGGCGAATATTGCTTACGCTTGCAACAAAATCTCTCTTGGCCGCTGATGTTGCATATCATAAGAAACAATGCTACGAGCCATTCAGGAGTCCAGTCTGGAAACGAGAGACATCGCTTCCAGACAGTTTGACCGTAACATCTGATGAAGACGATGCACTAGAAGAGATGTGTCAGCTTGTTTTAATACACGTCATAAAACGGCATGATATATACACAATGAGCCAGCTGAAGGCAGCATTCGATGAAATAAGATCTTACAGGGGATTATCCGCTTGCCGTAGTATCGATCTGAAAGAGAAACTTCGCCTCAAATTCGGGACACGTTTGATTTTCCAACGAGGGGCACAAAGCAATGAAAGGTCCTCAGAGTTTGTGCTTCCAGAAGGGGCGGAAGTTACAGCTAGCTGTGTTCAGTCTGCTCTACTGGGGGGAGGAATAGCGAAAAGCATGTCTCTAAAGAACACTGCAAGAACTATACACGAATCAATCAAAGATACGAGAGATGTTCGACCTTGGCCTCCTACCCCACAGGATATCATTGGATCTGAATCATACATCAACAACGATCTGTACAATGAATTGGCTTGGATTGTTGATCCCGATGCACGACTCAATGATGACGGTCGGGTACAATCGTCAAAAACTAAATCTACCAAACTTCATCAGATTTGTCAGGATTTACAGACGTTGCTTCCTAATGCACAACCTTCATTGGACCAAGTGTTGCTGTCACTTTCGATGCATCGCAAAACAGGTTCCAGTGGAGTTGTTGACATTCTGCATGGTCTTGGGTATGGAATATCATACACAGATACTGTTTTTATTGAAGACAAATGGGCGGAATGGTCAGAGAGACAACATTCAGACATTCCATCAAACATCACAGCGGGAATCCCGACAACTCATGTTGCAGATAATATTGACTGGAAGAATAAAGAAATCAGTGGTACAAATGAAACTCATAACACAAATTCAATTCTCATACAACATAAAGTGTTGGGATCCACAAACCCGAAAGACAGTGGTGTTGCTCAAGTTTCTGTGTCACCGGACTACAATTTCATGCGAGAAGATCATCATTCTTTCAAAGCAAAAGATACAGACCTTCCGAAATTCACAGGAAAGAGGACATGCTTTACGAAAATCCAGTATGAAGAGGAGAAAAGTGGCAGTAGCAAACTATGTGAGAAGGCAATGCTTGAGACACTTGCGTGGGCTAAAACTCGCAAAGCAACAGATACTTCAACTACTGGCCAAACTGTTCCTGCGTGGAGTGCATTTCGACAGCTTACCACACCAGGGTACCCACCTGGTGTGCATGTCGGTTATATGCCAGCAATAACAGCGCCACCAACAGACATGAATGTAATTCTAGCCATTCTGAACAGGACTGTGCAAAGTATGGCCGAATTAGAACTGGACTTCATATTCCTGGAAGTAGATCAGGCAATATATACCAAGGTACTACAAGTACTCTTCAAATTCAAAGAGGAAGGGTCCACACGATTTGACAATGTCGTCGTCAGGATGGGTGGATTCCATATCATCATGTGTCTGATGAAATCCATATATAGTAGGTTCAAAGGGTCAGGACTTGTTGAGTTGCTGTCAGAAGCTGGAGTAGGTGCTGAAGGCACTATTAAAGCTGGTTTAAGCGGATCGAACATCAAGCAAGGAATTCGTTTCTATAAGCTGTTATTTGAGGCTCTGTTGCGATCAAAACTTGACTTCATGGAACGTTATGTTCCAAGTACATCTACATCCGGAATACAAGGCCACAGTAAGGAACCTATTGAGGGTACATTCGCCGCATCCCAAAGTGATGATGGCGTGGAGATGCATGAATGTGATGACACACAATCAATTATTCAACTGGAAAACGCCGATCCAGATGGCATGGGTGACAGGCGTGGAGCTACATGTGTCATTTTGGATCCAATCCAATCCAATGAGGCTGACACTCAAATGGAGTGCATCGATATCCAGGACTGTGATAACAGTGTCACAGAGACAACTGTCCAATGTACATATGGTGATGCAGGTGACATGGGTGACGCAGATGAAGCTGAAAGTGTGATTCTGGATGAAGAAGCAAATACACAATTGGGGATACATGCCAATGATGCTGATACGCATATGGGTGACTCGCTGGCATCAGCCATAAATAACCTTCGCCGTGAACAAACACCGGGCAACCTTGAAAAGGTGGTAACTCACCCAGACATGACGCTTCCACCTACACTGATGGGAGGAATGGCTACGTGGATGGATTCCCTCATAGAGATGGTGAATATCCTCCTGAATATTATTCATTTTCAACGCACAGGCAATTGGGAGGGATTCTTGGAGTCTATACACCAATTCTTGCCGTGGTGCTTTGGGTTAAATCGACAAAATTATGCCAGAAACATGAGCTACTTCTATATTGATATGAGAAACCTGAGGACTCGAAATCCCAGTGCATACCAGTATCTCGTTGATGGGGGTTTCAGTGGCTCGCTGAGTGGTGAGAAACACACGAAGATCCCAATGGATCAGATCATAGAGATGACGATAAACAGATGTTCGAAGGAGACGGGCGGTTTATCCGGTAAGACAGAGAATGCTGGCGCAAGTGCGCGATGGGTTCGGATCAACCACTACCTAGCAGCTCTGAAACAGCATCTCGATAACAAAGTTAAAATGAACACACATTCTAAGCATGTGGAACTCGGTAGTAGACGGATGAAAAAGGATGAAACTGCTGTTGAACGAATTACAGTGGGTTTACACACTTGGGTTCCCGACCTTTGGTCACCAAGCCAGCCACTCATAAACATATCAACTGGAGTAGTAGCTACAGGCGAAATGGCAGACAATGTAGTGACCACGAAAGAACGTGGGGATAAAGCAAGTAAAGAATTTATACAGCGAATAACTGACCCACAGCAGGCGACAACACACAACATGTCTGACTCTATAGAAACAGGTGAAACACCCTGCATAACTCGATCGACCACAGGGTACCATGATCCAATCAAACGACAACCAGTTTTTACTTTTGATAAACTCACTGAAGGGAAGACAAAAATGTCAATAGTAGAAGACGAAGGGAGGTCATTTGCAACAATCCTAGCCGAATATGACGCTCGAAAGTTGAATCTGCGCCCTATCATGAATTGGCCGATTACAAGCAAACCATGGGCTATTTGCAGTGAATTGGGTCAGGGTAGAATATCAGCGAAGTCACTGTTCAGAAATAATCTTCAGAACCTTTCCCCAGAACCACCATCTACCACTGTGCCGTCAGAAATTGAATGTAGTGTAGTGGATGCAATGAGAGTCGTGCGTCTAATTCCAATAACTGGGCTTGTACCTAACACGTTCAGATCATGGGCAAACAGGGTTGTGGTATATCTCAGAACCTTGCCAGGCTCAACCATTCATCTTGTGTTTGATGATTATCGTCCGGCCGATGGAAACTTGTACTTGTCCAAAGGTCGACCTGACAGGGGAAGAGAGAGACACATAACAGATCTTGGGCAGAGGTTACCAAAATTGCAAGACTGGAACGACTTTCTTACGAATGACAGCAATAAGATGCAACTTACACATCTGCTAGCGGATTTTATCCTGTCAGGCGAATCGATGATCGGAGAGGACATATATGTCACGAAAGGCAATCACTGCATGTACGTGGCGGGAGATGGTTCTCAGTCCGCAGTTGACGTACCTGAACTGTGTTCGCAGCACAAGGAAGCTGATCCCAGACTGGCACATCACGCAGTATATGCTTCCACCAGTAATGCGGGTGTATGTGTTGTAGCTGATGACACTGATGTGTATATACTGCTATTGTTCGTTTCTTGCAAATGTGATAGCAGTTTATACTTCAGACAGGGGACTGCGACATCGAAATGTGGTATAACATATCACAATGTCAAATCATTAGCAGAACATCTAGGAGGTGATATATGTAAACGTCTTCCGGCATTTCATGTGCTGACTGGATGTGACTTCACACAGCCTTTCTACGGTCGGTCTAAATACCGATCCTTCAGGAAAATGCAACAGAACCCTAATACATTGTCACTGTTGTCAAGCTTGGAGACTACTGAGGCTGATATCAACGAGGTCATAGACTTTGTCCTCCATGTTATCTACAATCGACCGAAGAAAGAGAAGACACCCGGAGATAGTCGATATGCTATGCTCTTTTCCGGGAAGGGAAGTAAGCGGTCATTCACGCCACTAAAGAGGCTACCACCAGATCGACTATCTCTGAAATATGCAATCCGGCGTGCCAACCTCGTTACAAATGGGATGGTAAATTGTTTGAACAGTACATACCACCAACTGGAGGTACTGTCATATGGCTGGGAACTTGAGAATGGCATCCCTGTGCCAATCTGGTATGACGGGAACGCACTACCCCACAATGACGAACTGGATGACATGCCGTCTGTGGAGCATACACAGCTACCACTGACTGAAACAACAGCGGCTGTCACCCCGGAAAACATCCGAGACGGTCTTCAGTTTGATGCTGATGCTTCAGACTCCGATGAGGATTGTGTAGCACCAGAAAGCGAGGAGAGCTCTGATTCTGACACATAACCTACATGTGTATTCGAATATACTACACACAAGAGGCGCAGGAGCAGGCAGTAATTCACACATTCGTGTTAGAGTCCCTGTGTACCCGTCTCGTGACCACTAGTATATTATCCCCATTGCACGCAGGAGCAGGCAGTAATTCACACATTCGTGTTAGAGTCCCTGTGTACCCGTCTCGTGACCACTAGTATATTATACCCATTGCACGCAGGAGCAGGCAGTAATTCACACATTCGTGTTAGAGTCCCTGTGTACCCGTCTCGTGACCACTAGTATATTATACCCATTGCACGCAGGAGCAGGCAGTAATTCACACATTAGTGTTAGAGTCCCTGTGTACCCGTATCGTGACCACTAGTACAGTATACACACTGGATGCAGGAGCAGGCAGTAATTCACACGTTAGTGTTAGAGTCCCTGTGTACCCGTCTCGTGACCACTAGTATATAATTGTATATCCATTGCACGCAGGAGCAGGCAGTAATTCACACATTAGTGTTAGAGTCCCTGTGTACCCGTCTCGTGACCACTAGTATATTACATCCGTTGGGTGCAGGAGCAGGCAGTAATTCACCCATTAGTGTTAGAGTCAAGATCATCAATTTGTTGGCCATTTTGAATTTTATATAGTATTTTGGAAGCCATTTCTACGTTTAGTGTTCATTTGATTTGAGCTCATATGTCTAGAACAAGTAATACACACATCTCAAATGAATTTAAATGACCCATTTCAGCTATTATCATCAATAAGCGCAAAATTGCATTTATTTGGCGGCCATTTTGAATTTTAAACCGTGTTTATTTATTGGTGTGGAGCTCTTATGCCTAGAACACGGAATACACACATCTCAAATGGATTTAAAAGACCCATTTCAGCTATTATCATCAATAAACGCAAACTTGCATTTATTTGGCGGCCATTTTGAATTTTAAACCATTTCGTGGCTATATTTGACTTTGATTTTTGTTTTATCGGCCTCAGCACACCTGAAAACGTACAAATTGACACCAGAAACATTAAAATCGGTTACCATTTGACAATTGTACAACTCCCCACTATCTCAAAACCACGCCCATTGGGTGTGGTCTTTAAATGGCCCGGGGGACAACTTTGGGCACATTTTAAAAAAAATCGGCGGGTACCAGCG
>JBEVXV010001158.1:0-2579 GCA_040505915.1 Sedimenticola sp.
GAATACGGGCTTCAACATCCCGAGTTGAGGGGGCAGTTGATTGAGTATCTGGGTAGCGTTGTGAAAAGGCTAGGGGAAGAGAAAAAGTCTGCATGAGTGATTCTTACAGTCGACTCCGACCCCGGGTAAAAATAGCCTCGTAACGGGGGGGGCACTGATATAGTTACAATAATTGTAACTATTCAGCTGGGCTTAGGGTCGCGCATATTTATGCCGTACCACCCTGTAGGAGCGCTTTCTCGAAGCGCGATGGATAGTTGCACCTTGGCGGTTGTTTCATCGCGGTCCGAGAGACCACTCCTACAATAAGACTGGAGCCCGGTACTGAATAGTTACCAATAATTATTGATAATGCGTTACTGATCTTGTTCTGGGGGCGGTCCCTTGAGCTGTGACCGAATGCCCTCGCGCTTCGGGAAAGCGCTCCTACGGAGAGTGTGCCGCAATATGTGATCAGGTACGAAGCGAACCTATTACACTATAATGATTGCGCATTTTGGCATCTGTAGCTGACATAATTTAATAGTACTTAGGCTAATTCAATGATATCTAATAGTTTAAGTTTGAAAAAAGAGTATCCGCTTGCACCACATGGTGGAGAGCTGTGCGATCTACTGGTTAGCCCAGACATGGCAGAAGTACTCAAGTCGGAATCCGAGAGATATCCTTCAATTACACTTACCCGGCGTCAGCTTTGTGACCTTGAACTGCTGATGAATGGTGGTTTTTCACCACTGAAGGGGTTCATGGGGAGGGGTGCCTATGAATCGGTGTTAAGTGACATGCGTCTTCCAGACGGCAATCTTTGGCCCATACCTATTGTGCTTGATATTGCCGAGTCTGTTGCAGAACAGGTGGCTGTTGGTGTGAAGCTCGCCTTGAGAGACCCGGAAGGTTTCATGGTGGCGGTATTGTCGATCACCGATCTGTGGCAACCGGATAAGTCAGCGGAGGCGAGTGCTGTCTACGGTACCGATTCAGAGGATCACCCGGGTGTAAATTATCTGATGCATGAGGTACACCCCTATTATGTGGGTGGCGATATTCAGGGGATTCAGCTTCCAAGTCATTTTGACTTTGAGCATCTATGGGATACTCCAGCAGAGTTGCGACACGCGTTTGAAAAGAGTGGCTGGAGAAGGGTGATAGCTTTCCAGACCAGCAAGCCACTGCACCGTATCCATCGCGAGTTTACTTTGGATGCGGCCAAGCGTGAAGGAGCCCACCTGTTATTGCACCCCACCGTCGGTACGACCAAGCCAGGAGATCTTCAGTACTACGCACGAGTGCACTGCTATCAAGCGATACAAAAGTATTTCCCCCGACACCTCACCATGCTCTCCCTACTACCTCTGGCAATGCGCATGGCGGGACCAAGAGAGACTCTGTGGCATGGATTGATACACCAGAATTATGGTTGCACCCACTTCATTGTCGGACCTGATCATGCAGTGCCTCCCAGCGGCAATGGCAATGGCGATAGTGATAGTGATAGTGGTAGTGATAGTGATAGTGATAGTGATAGTGAAGATTTTTATACCACCTACGCCTCTCAGGAGTTGATAAAAGAGTGCCAGGATGAGCTGCAGATTAAGATGGTGCCTCTTGAAGAGTGGCGCTATCTATCCTCAGAGGATCGTTTTCTTCCTCTATCAACTATTGAGGAGAAAGGAGTTGAGAGTGTCTGCTTTAGTGAAAGAGAGTTGAGGGATAACCTTCGGCGTGATGAACCGGTTCCTGAATGGCAAAGCTATCCCGAAGTGATTGATGCGTTACGCAAAGTCTATCCGCCACGAAAAAAGCTCGGTTTTACCCTCTTCTTTACCGGTCTGTCGGGATCGGGAAAATCCACTTTGGCTAAGATTGTCTACGCCAAGCTGATTGAGGAGGGTGGCAGGCCGGTAACGCTCCTGGATGGTGATGTTGTACGCATGAATCTCTCAAGTGAATTAGGGTTTTCAAAGACACACAGGGATCTTAATATTCGTCGCATCGGATTTGTCGCCAATGAAATCACAAAAAATCGAGGAGTTGCCATATGTGCTCCCATTGCCCCCTACACAGCAACACGCAGGGCGGTTAGGCAGATGATCGAGCAGCATGGCGACTTTATTGAGATCCATGTCGCCACTCCACTTGAGGTGTGTGAGGCGCGTGACAGGAAAGGGTTGTATGCCAAGGCGAGGAAGGGAATTATCCCCGAATTTACGGGTATCAGTGATCCATATGAAACACCGGAAAACCCTGAGTTCTGCATTGATACCTCACAGTACAGTCCAATGGAGGCAGCTCAAGAGGTTTTTCTCTATCTACTGGGTAAAGGCTACCTCGACAGTGACGGCTAGGCTGTAACTATTCAACTACAGAACCGTGACTCAATTGATGCATATTGGCTGGTAGGCGCGGCGCCCTCGCCGCGATGAACCTTGCACACTACCTGCAATATTCCATCGCCCCGGGGGCGGGGCTCCTCCCTCTCATTTCACACAACAAAGTAACTATGACAACAATCGATGTATTTAACGGTGATGCAGATGGCATCTGTGCGCTACTCCAACTGCGTTTGGCAGAGCCAAAAG
>JBEVXV010001159.1:0-3757 GCA_040505915.1 Sedimenticola sp.
GGGGGTACTTGGAGACTCTCTTGGACGCATCACCATGCATCCGGCTGTGGAGACATCGGCGGATTTTCGGCTGTCAGACCAACATATACAGATCTGATGGAGTTCATTTGAATGAGGTCGGCCAGTTGCGACTCTATCGTTCTATACACCACGCCATCGTCACTGGGCTACGCAGCTAAATTCAGGATTGTGCCAAGTAGTGTGTACTCGAGTCTTTTTAAGGGCAGTTATTGGTCATTCACCTGAAAGGCAATGTTTTATTTCTTTTCAGGTCTGTTTCATAATTTTTTTTACACACTTCTGGTGTCCTTGACAAGACTCGAGTACTCGAGTACGGATACTCGTTGTCTGCCGCAGTCGCCGTCTCCGACCTGTCACCGCCGGGGTTTCTGGTCATATGCATGCAATTAATAATTCCCAGCAAATATGCTGTGAAATTAGGCCGGCATGTTGGTGATAGAATGCCCTGGTGCTGACTGGTCGCTTGCGATCGCTGCTGTAGTCTCCTAGTTATTTCATTGTATCATTCTTAATTTCACTTGCATCTATGCTTGATTTGACTTTAGCATGTTTAGTGCTGATACTATATTTTAACCATTATTTTCATAGATCAGGTATTTCTAGATCTTGTCTATTAACTCTTTCACCCCTATGTATCTGACATGGAATCTCCAATTCTGACATTCAGACCGATCCATTTACAAAATAATTGAATTCAGATCAGTCCATTCTTCAACCAAAGGGGTTCTTTTTCTATTACCTATAGAAAATACTTGCAAACTGTGCGGATCCTGATGAGCCGGCTCATCTGGATCCGCGCT
This sequence comes from Sedimenticola sp., assembly GCA_040505915.1. Classification (GTDB taxonomy): domain Bacteria; phylum Pseudomonadota; class Gammaproteobacteria; order Chromatiales; family Chromatiaceae; genus Vondammii. Next base: position 822 of record JBEVXV010001159.1, read on the forward strand.
GTTTGCAAACCCTGCCCTCTAAAGAGGTCGCTAGGGTTGAAAGGGTTAATGTGAAGTCAACAATGGTCGATAACTGTTTTTATATTCTTGTACTTAGTTTGAAGTTGTTACAATTCCGTTCCCCCTTTTTGCAGCGTACATGCCAGTAAATTTGTGCGGAAACTGCGGTTTCTTAGCGCGCACTTCAATGTTATAGCTTTTGATAACCTTACATTCATGCGTGAAATTTATTTCGGTGCACTTGGTAAGCTGCCAATGATGAACTGATATCAGTCTCTTAGCGCATACACTGTGCGTGACCTTGGGTTCTTATCGCACTTCAGGAGTTAATTCTCTACCTTTGTGGCAGAGATTACATGCGTGAAACTTGATAGTTTCTTAGCGCATACATTGTGCGTGACCTTTGGTTCTTATCGCACTTTACGGGATTTAAGTCACTTTCGTGGCAGTGAATTCGTGCGTGAAACTTGATGGTTTCTTAGCGCACAGAGTATTAATTTGAGCAGATTTACACTACATGCTCTACCCTGGTTATGCTCGAGATTATTTATTTGCATACTTTCATTATCAGTACATACCTAACTGAGCACATATTAACTTACGTGTATATATTAATATTAACACACTTGCGTTAATTGTCGTGCTAATTCAAATTGGACTGCCAATTTAATGCAATACTAGCCATATGCTCTCAGGCTGTTTAATGTCGCAAATTTGAGAAAGTTTATTAAATTACAATTTCATCCCGCCGCTCTAGATGCATGCATTAACATTACCGTCAGATTGATACGGTAGTTATCTATGCAAATGGTTTATGCCTGCTGGGGACACTCGTGTTTTATTTTTATTCAGGATATGAATCGGCGACGTAGGCGCGGTGCTCAAGAAGCGGGTGCGACTCCACTCTCGCCACCAAAGCGGATACGGCCTAGCCATACGGCCACGACATCTATGCCATCAAATGACCCTGACATATCTACACGGACCTTAAATGTGGACAGCTTGGTGTCTGATATTACAACAGCTATCACGTCCAACATATCTGCAATGGTCCGCCAGCAGGTAGCTGCGAGCTTAAATACACCGGAACTGGCGGATCGTGTCCCGACGCGGTCGTTCAATACTGATGGTACGGAAACGCTGTCTCCCCAGCAACGGCCGATTGAAGTGGCCACTGAATGTCTAGTCTACGACCAGCCAACCCGGAGCGCAAGGAACCAACAACAGCTTGTCGAAGCAGATCCATTGTTGGTGTCGACTACAGCTCTATTGCCCTCACCCTGTCCAGTGCCCGCGGGGGACAGTCTAAGCGGTACAGTTTTACATTCTCAATTGCCATCGGTGGTCCAGGTGTCTGGTCCCTCTTTCCAATCACCTATGCTCCCATTGCACTCCTTTGTCCCGCTTAAGGTCAAGGATAAGATTTGGAACATGGAGTTTGTGGATTTGGCTACATTGTTTGAAGATTCACCTGAGTCTCAGATTTCCCTGACATTCAATTCCCAGGGTGTTAGCTCAGTAATATCCACACCGCGACGTAAGTTCCTCAATATTGAGCAGTGGACCGACGCCTTTGCCACCTACTCTTCGGTGTTGCGCATTAAGTTCCCAGAACTATCAGATCCGTTGGCTCAGTATTGCGCCACCATCCGGTCCATTGCACGCAAACAGGGCAACTGGTTTTCGTATGATGTTAACTTTCGCAAACTCAAGCAACATGCAGACATGCCGTGGAATGTTATACAGCACGAGCTGTATTTTAATGCTCTCGGCCCACGGCAACCATTTCGCGCTCAGCCATTTCTTGATGGAAAAGACTCTGCAAAGCCAGACCGCAGCCCTCGCGACAAATCAACCTACACCTGTAATAAGTACAACAAGGGAGTCTCCTGCTCAGGATGTTCCTATCGCCATGCCTGTAAACTATGCGGTGGGACGCATCCACTGTTCAAATGCTGGAAACGAGACAAAGCTGACAAAAACGCAAGCACCGTCTCTGAAAAGGTCGCCAGCAAACCTCAAGCATTTCCAAAAGCATTGCCACCCGCTAGTAAAGCCGGTGGCCCCAAACTCACATAAGGTACCAACTCCGGTTAGCTGGCAGAGGCTGGAACAATATCTTCATGGTTATGACATCACTACAGCTCAGTATTTGATACAGGGCTTTCGTCATGGCTTTCGTTTAGACTTTGAAGGAACTAGAACACCACAAGATTGCCACAACTTGCGGTCAGCAAATCTACACGATGACTACGTCACTGCTAAACTTAATAAGGAGTTATCTCAGGGTCGAATCTCAGAAGGTTTTATTCAGAAGCCATTTCCGAATATGAAATGTAGTCCCCTTGGAGTAGTTCCGAAGAAAACGCCGGGTGATTATAGGCTTATTCACCATCTATCTTACGGGCCAGGCCCGGATCAATCGGTTAATTCAGGCATTCCTAAATCACACAGCGCTGTTAGTTATTCTCACGTCGATGATGCAATTGCGGCTATCAAGTCAGTTGGTCCAGGATCATTTATGGCTAAAACGGATATCGAGTCCGCTTTCCGGATTGTTCCTGTTCACCCTGATGACTATCCCTTACTTGGTTTCTCTTGGCAAGGGATGTATTTCTATGACAAAGCACTTCCAATGGGAGCATCGTCAAGCTGTAAAATCTTCGAAACTTTCAGCTCTGCTCTGGAATGGATCGCGATACATAAGTTTGGTTGTCAGAACATTGTACATATACTGGATGACTTTCTGTTCATTGCCAATTCCTATGAGCAAGCTTGTAATGATCTGCGCGCATTTATGGACATGTGTGTCCGTATTGGCGTCCCTTTGTCCGAGACTAAGACTTTTTCACCAGATACCACCATGACATTCATGGGCATAACATTAGACACACTGCGCATGGAAGCTCGCCTGCCTGAGGAGAAGTTATGCAAAG
>JBEVXV010001160.1:0-8652 GCA_040505915.1 Sedimenticola sp.
ATATTTAAAATATTTGAGTACCTAAAACTGTATTTATTCTCCCGTTTGTGGATAAGATCTGTTAAAACTGGTGGAGCCATATTAGTGTGGGATTAAACGTAGCTGGAATATAGTCCCGCTCGATTTGCTTGTGAAAAGCGATTTTTTTGTTTTATTTGCAAGAACAGTATATATAAAAAATAATTAGACACGATAACATTTTTTCTTTTTCGTTTTGACGTCGCAATGACGTCATGATGAAATGACGTCAAAAAATCTTTAAAATACGGATACCTATTGCAAAGTGACCGTTTAACATGTTTAATTGCCTTAATTAAGTGATATATCGAATATAATATCCTTACATAGCATTTAAAAAGGGTATGAGGGAAATACCATTATGTTCAGTCACGTGTGACCTATATTTTGAGGTCAAAATATAGAACGAAGCTAAGTGGTGCTTCAAACTTCGTTCACTAGCTCCTGCTATGTGCGATATTTTCAGAATATGTCGATGAATTTAATAGTATGTCGTGTATTCATTTCATTTGTTAATTATGTCCGCTAATATATGTAGCAGTTTTAGTTTTCAGTTACTTCCCTTGGACACCAATTTAGCCGTTTGCCGGTAACAGAAGTCGGTTTCGTGCGCATTGTTTCCTGGGCAAATAATGCATTTTCGAGTGGTATAAAACACGTAAGATTCGTTCCTATTATAAATGAGAGCTACGCTTAATATATTGTACTGGCCATTGACATTGATACTATGCTGACGTGAAGATATCTGCAACATAATAGCTTTCATGTTACAAATGGAGAATATTAGCATTCAGGGGGATAACTGCAATTGCCAAATTAGCGGGCTAGCTATCCATATCATCATTCAACAGCCACATATTTAGCAGTAAGTTATATTCTGGTCCAATATACATGTCAACTACACGGGCTCGATCGTATAAGCTCGGGAACACTTCGCTCGCCCCGAATAAATCGTGCAGTTTACGTCCAACCGTCAAGTGTCAATTACTACACATTGCACGTGCACAGCGACTTCTGTTCATCCAATTGGGTGCAAACCTACACGAGTGAAGACGTTTATAACCACAACCAAAAAAGCCGCAGTACGATTTCACGAAACACGACATGGGACGCCGGGCAGGCATGACGTTAGATCAACGTCAAATGGCTATTGGGATGCTTGTTGCCGGAATGAAGGTTATACACGTCGCCCGGCACTTTCGCTTTCATGAAAGTACCATCCGCCGTCTGAAGAACAGACATCATGCAACGGGAGGGGTAGCTGACCGACCACGTTCCGGCAGACCACGGAAGACGTCACCGCGTGAGGACCGTTATATCGTGACGTCATCACGACGTAATCGATTCATGTCGAGCACACAGTTGGTCAGTCGAGTGAGGCATGCCACCGGGACCAGATTATCGGACACGACTGTCCGTAACCGCCTACACGCCGCGCGTTTGCGCGGACGTTGACCGTACGTTGGCGTGCATTTGACGCTACGTCACCGCGCGGAACGTCTGGCTTGGGCACGAATTCACCGCAGATGGACACGCAACGATGGCAGGAGGTGCTGTTCACCGATGAATCACGTTTTAACATGCAGTTTGCCGATGGAAGAAAACGGTGTGGAGGCGAAATGGGGAGAGAAATGACCCGGCCAACGTCATGGAACGGGACCGATATGGCGGTGTCATGATTTGGGGCGGAATATGCCATCGGGCCAAGACCGACGTCGTTACTGTTGCCGGGAACCTGAATGTTGTTAGGTATTGCGACGAGATTATCCGCCCTGTAGTGGTACCGTTTCTACGTCGACGTCATGCACAGATATTCCAGCAAGATAACGCCCGCCCGCACTCGGCACGTCTCACTATGGGTGTCCTGCGTGATAATAACATCGAGGTACTCGTCTGGCCTGCCCGATCTCCAGATCTATCGCCCATCGAGCACCTATGGGACTACATTGGGAGGAAGCTGAGGGAGCGTAATGACGTCATTAACGTCCGAGACCTGCAGCGGGCACTGGTCGAGGAATGGCAGCGGACACCGATGACGTTCGTCAGGAAGCTTATAAACAGCATGAGACGCCGATGTGATGCCGTGATTGCCGCCCGGGGAGGCCATACCAGATACTGACAATCGTGTTGCTTTTGGTGACTGACCCCTATGCTGAACAACGTCACGTTCTTCACGGAAGATTATTGTCAAATGGATTAAATTTGTGAAATTGTGTTTAATAAATAGAGTTCAAGGGGGATACCTTTTTACTTTTGATATTTAGCCAGATATTAAAAATAATCACTGTACAACATAAATGTGCTAAACTTTATTCGTTCAGTATAATTATGCAATATGTACTAGTGGTTCTACACAGTTGTCTAAAACACCTTTCCCGGTTAACGAGCTAAACAGTAAACACTAATGGAGTCAATAAAGTATTAACACCTGATTTTTGTCATATTGCAGGGTGTGCGCGTGTTTACCCACGAGCCAGACCTGTACCCACCAGACAGTATGAAGGCTGCGGAAACTATTCATGCAGCACGTGCGATCTGTCTGATACACAACCGAGATCATGGACATGTACTGACAATATAACTTGTGTACGGTATCTCAAGATGGCAGCACTTATACCCGCTAAACGAACGAAGCTGGTGAATGACTTCAAATTGTGTATTATTTGTCAAACAACAGGCAAAGAAGTTACCAATAAGGCTGAGCTGACATCTTGTGAAAAAGTCATATCTGCCTCCAGGGCACGAACTGAGTATGGCGATACACAGTATGCCGATCTGGTGAACAGACTTAGTGAAATCACTGCAGAAGACCTACATACAAATTCCGCCATAAGCCATAGACAATGTTATCAGTACCTTACTATGCCTACAGCGTTAGCAAGAGCAAAGACAAGATATGAAAAAGCTCTGATAGAAGGTGATGCGCGATTATCAAGAAAGCACATAGGAAGACCACATAAAGCAGAAACCAAAATTCCGATAGTAACCGACATTAATACACAAGAACGTGTTCATCGTTCGTCAATCTCACCACACAATCAAAACCTGTGTATATTTTGTCAAACCACAACTGGTGAACTACTTCATCAAATTATGGTACCCAGCGTGGGAAAACAGTTCAAAACATCCATAGATGCATGCAATGACATTGCATTGAAAGTGAGAATTTGTCCTCTATTAAATGATCCAAAAGATGCTATAGCCAACGATATGAAATATCACCGACATTGTTGGACGACGCATCAAAGGAAATATGGAGACACTGGCGATACGTGCAGAGAAAATACTGAACTTGGAAAGACGATAGCCGATTTAGAGATAATCAACATAGTAAACATATTGTTAAGCGATCCCTCATTAGTTGTTCTAGATATGAACACCGTCAACACAACTTACCTTAATCTACTACAAGAGAATAACATTGACACTACGTCAGATTTCAAAAAGCATCTGAAGAATTTACTTAGTGAGAATATTCCTAATATTGATTTTATAAAACCTGTTCGCAAGAATGAACCAGAGAAAATATGTTCATCAACAACGGTAGGCACCTCAGTTGACATAGCTGTGAATCAGGACGATGCGTCTGAAATGAAACTATTAATGCAAGCGTCAGTTGTGTTAAGGCACGAAATATCACAGTGTGACAAATGGACTTTTGATGGTTCATTTTGTGATTATTCTGTCCCCCAAAAGTTATACACGTTTATGAAATGGGTAATCGAAGGGACGAAGGATAACCTTCAGTCTGAACGAAAACAAGCAGTTATTAACAAGGATGCGTCAAATGTAGCTCAACATGTAATTACCGCCTACAAGTCAGATAGACAACTCCACTATAGATCACGAACAAGTCAACGTGTATTCAAACACACAATCGAAACCCCATTTTCACTGGGCATGTCAGTATTGCTGCATCAGCGAACACGAAAGAAAAATATAATTCAAACAGTATCAAAGTTGGGGATAGGTGAAAACTACCAACGGGTTCTTCGCCTTGAAACGCGGTTGGCGAATGCAGTGATAGAACGGATGGAGCGTCTCAATGGTTTATATATCCCGTCATTTGTAGTGAAAGGTAAATCCGTATACTTCGCAATCGACAATATAGACTTTTTGGAAGACACGGCCACTGGTAAAGATACACTCCACGGAACAGCTATAGTCATGTACCAAAAGAAAACCCCGGGTGAAACTACTATGATACCACCTCTGAATTTATACGACGGTGCACATGAAAAGTTCAATAATCAGCGAGTGCAACTACCGTTACTACAGTGTGATAAGCCGAATGCCAAAATATCACTACCAATATCTGAGATTTGTTTGAAACTGTACAGATCCCTAATCGATGTGTATCACATATGGGATCTGGCGTGGATGTTTACTGCATGCATGACCATCGCGGATAGAGCAGATGAGCATTACAATGATGGTTCAGTCGGTCAAGTTCACGTTGATGGTATAACCACACAGGCGTCAGCAGCCGGGGGTACGTCAGAACAACAGCCGATGGAAGGAAATGTGATGTCACGCTGCCCAACATGGTCAGCATTTAATTCACTGGTTACCACCGTTGCAACGAAGACGAATGTCGGAGTAGTGCCACCGTTAATACGGACGTCACCGACGACCTGGCATGGACTATACACTGCTCTAAAAAGAGCACAGAACATTAGTGTAACTGTTGTGGGAGAAAATAGGCCAACGGTTATCACATTGGATCTCCAATTGTATGAAAAGGCTCAGAAATTGATGTCTAGAGAGGACATGAGAGGGAAATACGTTCTACGTATCGGTGAGTTGCATACAATTTTCTCTTCACTAAAAGCACTTGGGAGATACATCGAATGTAGCGGGATTGATCAAATGTGGGTAGAATCTGGAATGTACTCACCGACGACTGTGAGACAAATCATCGAAGGTAAACACCTGTATCGAGCAATGGAGGCGCATATGGTGACAGTTACGGCACTGTATAGTATATTGTTTCCACATCTGTGGGATAGCGGCTTCACTGGAGAGGATGCCATAGGAATAGAATCAGGAGAATTGAAGAACGAACTGCAGTCTGGTACGCACACTAGAGATATACAGTTGGCACATTCATGCTTAGTTGCTGCGATAGAGAAGTGTGAATTTCCAAAACAACTAGCAAATTTTGACAATCAGCAGAATGGCATGTCCGCTTTCCTTCGAAACTACATGAAGCAATATGAATGTATCCTCAGACATATTAGAGCATCCCGGCAATCAGAATGGTGTCTGCATTTGGCCGCACAAGAGGAACTGTGCAAGTACTTTTTTGCACACGACCACTTGAATTACGCGAAGCTAAGTCTACTATATTGCGCTGAAATGAATCAGCTACGTGAGAGTGACCCAGTAACATGGAAGGCACTGGAAGATGGCGATTTTTGTGTGACAAAAAGCAGTATCCCATTTTGTTCGATAGGCCCGGACCACGGAATAGAACACGAAAATAGAGCAATGAAGGTCCTGGGCGGAATTACTGGCTTAACCCGAAATGAAAGTGCGCTTGACAAATATTTCCTGATTGCACCAGAACTGGCCAGGCTTGTCAAGGAATTCGAACAATTAAACGAAATAGATACCGACGAGCGACAGTTACAACATCATGATCTCACTGGATCGGTGCAACAAAGAGTATTTAAACATGTGCGTGATATGAAAGATGTAATATTGTGCCATGGAGATCCGTTCACCAACTATGATAATGAGGTCGTCAACCTGATGACACAGTCTGTCATGCCAGATGATGTGAAAGACAATGTAGTGCGACGAGATCAGTTAGGACAAAATGCTGCAGATAAGTTTATGTCCGATAGAATTCAGACACAACAAATTCCGTTCTGGGATCCGATGAAAAAAATGTCCCTCAAATTATTCCGAGATAGCAGCAAGCAGTCCAAAACAAAAGTAGGCAAGAAACTAGTTGAAATACGAGAGGAGAGAAATCTGCTTGCCAGGTTCCTGATAATAATGAGAAGTAGACCGGAAATTAACATGAAACAAGCAATAGGTAACTACGAGTTTTCTGCTGTGCCGCGATCTCTATTTTCACCTGCTGGTGAAATGCTGCTGCCATATGACAAAGCCAGTATACTTCACGCACTGGAAAACTTACGGACAGATGAAGAGGAATCTGTACAAATACGTGACGAAACACTCATGGACACTGACACTACCGAGAAAGTCTTAATTATTGACGGAATGGCGTTGGTAAATGCTATCAGCAAAACAGACTCAATGCATAGTTGCAAAGATTTTGCCAGATCATTCGTTGAGAGAGTAAGCCATGAATCACAAGCATACACCGAAGTACGACTGATTTTTGATAATTATGTATCTAACTCACTAAAGGCAAACACGAGAGATAAGAGAACAGACAATAGACAAACGCGGTACCATGTTAGTGACACCACGAACATTACTAACGTCCCACTTAAACAGTTTCTGTCACACATTGAAACCAAATCGGAACTAACATCATACTTGGCAGAGAAAACGGTTAAGCATTTCGATACGCTTACACCAATCAAATATGTAATTGTGAATGGTACAGTAGGACAGAGCAATATCGCTGACATTGATGAAAGCATGAAGTGCCATTCACACGAGGAAGCAGACACATTGATTGTCTTACATGCACTGGATGTAAGTCGGAGATATGCTGACTGTGAACTGCACGTGGTATCACCTGATACTGACATATTTATCTTATTGGTAAATCGTTATGAATCACTGAGTTCTGAAACACATTTCGTCACCGGACGAGGTAACGAAAGACGACATGTGCATCTGAAATCGATATACAATCATCTGGGTGCAGCCAGAGCAAATGCTCTGTTAGGATTCCATGCACTCACAGGTACAGACATGAGCGGACGGTTCGCTGGCAAAAGTAAGAAAACTTGTTTCAAATCGTTCATGACTGCTGGGGATGATGTCCTTGCAGGATTCGCAAGCCTCGGTACGACAGATGATCCCACAGATGAGGCTATGGCAGCGATGGAATTATTTGTCTGTAAACTGTATGCTCCTAAGGGGCAAGTAATCACAAATCTCCCCGATTGCAGATGGTTTCTCTTCTCTCAAAAGCAGGCAGAGTGTGAAAAACTTCCTCCCACACTTCCGACATTCAAACAGCACGTTCGTAGGGCCAACCTGATTGCGCGCATCTGGATGAAGGCAGATGAACCTCATCCGGAATTGCCGATTCCTACTGATTGCGGATGGACTCTAGAGGAAAACCGGTTTGTACCAATCATGTCAACTGAGGAGCCAGCACCTAAAACTGTATTAATGCTGGTGAAATGTGCGTGTAGAACGACATGCAGTACAGGTCGATGCAGTTGCTTACATGCTAACATGAGATGCACGGAACTGTGTGGATGCACTGACACGTGTCAAAACTCATCGAACGAAGATGATATTACCCAAGAACTGATGGGAATTGATTCCGATGGAAGTGATATGGATTGAACAATATTTCTCCAGATATCATAATACATATTGTGAGTTCATGTCAGTTACCACATATAATTAACATTCAGCCTGGATCATTGCAATGTTGGTTATGTAATACTATATGCAAAGTCATGATTTCCTGTTGATACAAACTTATACTGGAAGATATTGTTTATATTTCTTCATTTGCACTATAAGTGTATCGAATAACGTGACCTTCACATGGGATGTAGAATATTGTGTTACTGTCCGTCTGCCACTACTGGCACTAGACCAGTATGTGTACTGATTCACAATAACCTCGATTGTCATAGCATAGATGTGTGAAATAAAAGCACGCAGCAGTATACCGTATTTTGAATATGAACAGTAGTGTACTTTGATAAATTGCTACAGTAACAAATATAGTAAAATGGTTTCTTAGATCATCATACCGAGCAATTGCCTGACCGATGTCCAGGTATGGGATACTTTGGCGGCCATCTTTAATTTCATCTCGTAATCCGTAGTGTCACGGTCACATTTAATACCTTCGTAATCATCAAGCAAACCGAATGTTTTCACATGTGCATCATATGTCTGTATTTCGGTACGATATGCACATGTGAAACATTTTTGGTGGCAATTTTGAATTTTGGCGGCCATTTTGAATCCGGAAAATGTGTAAAATTCAATATTAGATATTCTGTGTTATGATTTTTGCATAGTAGTGTGTATGTGTCGAGTTTAAAACAAATGTTACAACACTTTCGCGTCGGTAATGATAGTCAGTAAACATGTACATCGTTTTTTGGGGCGAAATTAGGGTGTTGTCCTTGTGACGTCATAATATTTTCAATAGGAAATTTAAAAAATGTTATCGTGTCTAATTTTTCTTTTTATACTTCGTTCAAGACAAATCAATCATAAAATCGCTTTTCACAGACCGATCGAGCGGGATTTACACAACCACCCCACCTGCGCTTCATGTTATAACGTTTTTGTTGTGTAGGCTACGATACATTACGTTACATATCTGTCGACTTGGGTTAACACTTTAATACAGTGCGGAAACCAATAAGTGTCGTCTGATTCATATTTTACGTATTTCTCACAAAAAAAACTCCTTTTGGCAGCACATTCTAGTACGCTTCATAAACACGG
>JBEVXV010001161.1:0-2939 GCA_040505915.1 Sedimenticola sp.
AGCGAATCAGGCCGCTGAACTCAAACAGTATGCTCTCGGTCTGGACCTGGAAGATTGGTAGCAGATGGGTGGCGGTAATCTCCTCAATGGCGCTGACCAGATTGGTCTGTGCGTCTGTCAACTTCATATAGAAGTAGCCGAAAAAGAGATAACAGACGATTGCTGTGATGGTGGTCGATAGGGCGGTGGACATGCCGTGGACAACGACGCCCATACCATCGACGCTGGCGGTGGAGCCGAGGAGATCGGTAGCACCTGTCAGGGCGATGGAGAGCGAGACGATGGTGCCGAATACACCGCAGAGAATAAGAATATTGTTGATGAACTTTGGAAAGCTGTTACGGGTGCTCTCTGAGGCTACCAGTGTGGTGGCGAGAGCGCTGTGGTTGATCGGCGTATTGGCTCGATGCAAGTTATGCAGCGTCCTATAGCGATGGACGATGATCTTGTTATCTCCAATGTTGGCGAGGGGATCGACATCTTCCTTCAAATTACGCATGAAGCTATCGAGGGCTTTCTCTTCACTGTGATAAGAGACCAGGCCAAGGACTATTCGTAGCAGCCCGGTGGCAAACAGAACGAGAATAGCGCTGTTGATGATCAGTCCGGCTGATGTTAGTTGGTTATGAAAATAGACATTAATCACAAAGTCGATTTTCCATATCACCAGTGCCGCGACTACGATAGCAGCTAGAAGCATGCGTATTATGACATTACGACTAAAGTTACGTCGTAGCTGTAGGCTTTCCACTGTGTATCCCCAAGTCGAATTTTATTTCCGCAACATCTTATCACAACATTGCTGTGAGAATAGAATAGCATTTAGTAACTATTCGGCTGGGTTTGGGATCGGCGTCGGTTGCATCGTAATAAGGTGCATTTTTCACTCATATTGGAGCGATCGACTCCGACCTCAGATGGAAACAGTCTAAAATAGATATAGCTGAATAGTTACCGCATTTATAAGGTTTCTTCTGATTCTTGGAGGCTGGATGGAAGATATTAAGCGCGCACGGAAAACGCTGCTGTCCATATACCAAGTCGGCCTGTCCCGGGTTTCCGGGCGAGAGGCGGTCATGGGGCAGCTAAGGGATGGTTACTCTGACTGTTCATTAATCGCCATCGGCAAGGCGGCGGGGGATATGGCTCAAGGTGCTGTAGAGCGGCTCGGTGCGCATATTCTCGATGGTCTGGTGATCTCCAAGCAGGGGCATCTTGATCATAAATCACTACAGGCACAGGGGCTGGAGACGATAGAGGCGGGGCATCCGGTGCCGGATCAACAGAGCCTGGCAGCAGGAGCAAGGCTGCTTGATTACCTCGACCGGCTTCCCGAGGATCGGCCGCTGCTGTTTCTTATATCAGGCGGTACTTCCAGTCTGGTTGAGGTGCTACGTCCCGGAGTAGGTTTGGAGGAGTTGATACAGGTTAATGAGTGGCTTTTGGCCAGTGGCTGGTCAATTAATGATATGAACAGGGTACGCAGCTCCCTCTCTATTATAAAGGGGGGTGGGCTGCTGCACTTTACTGGCCCTAGATCGGTGGACGTGCTGTTGATTTCAGACGTGCCGAAGGATGATCCCTCCGTGATCGGTTCTGGCCTGCTGGTTGCTGCTACGGATGGGAGCGGTCTGCCGTCACATCTCAAGGTTCCCGAGTGGATTGAGGTATTGATGGGGGATCGTCGCGAGGTTGCCGTTACCGGAAACACTATCTCTGTGCATGTCATCGCCAGCCTAAGAGATGCCCGTGAAGCGGCCGCTGCCAAGGCGCGAGCATTGGGGTATGAAGTGAGTCTGAGTCACGCCCATATCGATGCCGATGCGATCAATGCCGGTCGCCGCCTAGCCCTTGAGTTGAGTGATGCCAAGCCTGGGGTTTTTGTCTGGGGCGGCGAGCCCAGTGTCCAGCTTCCAGAGAGCCCAGGGCGGGGTGGACGCAACCAGCACCTGGCGCTCTCCGCCGCCACCGTTATTGCCGGGCGTGATGATGTCTGTTTTCTCTCCCTCGCCACTGATGGTGGTGATGGGCCGGGAGACGATGCCGGTGCGTTGGTGGATGGTGGTACACTTCGTCGCGGCGAGCAGCAAGGGCTGAGTGCACAGCAGGCGCTCACTGCCGCCGATTCGGGAAGTTTTCTCGAAGCGAGCGGTGACCTGATCAACACCGGGCCAACGGGAACCAATGTGATGGATCTGATTCTGGGTATCAAGCTATGAGTGACGCAGTAAAAAACCTCTATCGCCAGGCACAAGCCTGCCTCAGTGAAGCGGATGTCGATGAGAAGCTGCGACTCGCCACCCAATTGGCCGAGGATTGGCGGGCAGGGCGGTTGCAGCGGCAACCGGTTGATCTGGAAGATGTGGTGGAGGCGGGGCACCCACAGAAGCCGGAGCTAGTGCCTCCCCGGCAGCTGAAAAAACGCTCACCAAAATCAGAGGAGGGGCGATTAGCACTACTTCACGCCGTGACACATATTGAGTTCAATGCCATTAATCTCGCCGTTGATGCACTGTTCCGTTTTCGTGAAATGCCTGATGCCTATTATGCCGATTGGATTCAAGTGGCGGCAGAGGAGGCGGAACATTTTCAGATGCTGCGCCAACGCCTGGGTGATGGTGGTCGGGAGTATGGTGACTATCCGGCCCACAACAGTCTCTGGGAGATGGCACTGACCACGGCTCACGATCCCCTGGTGCGTATGGCACTGATTCCGCGCATGCTGGAAGCGAGAGGGCTGGATGTGAATCCGGGAATGAGCAAGCGGTTCGAGCAGGCGGGTGACTTGCAAACAGTTGCCGCACTAAAAATAATTCTGCGGGACGAGATAGGACATGTGGAGATGGGCTCGCGCTGGTTCCACTATCTCTGTCAACAGCGGGGGCTGGAGCCTGAACAGACCTACTTTGATCTGCTGACTGAGTATATGACCGGTCGGG